>CAMFFG010000085.1 GCA_945949655.1 uncultured Peptococcaceae bacterium | reverse complement strand
ACCGCCTGCAAGAGTTCCCAAATGCATCCATTTAGCACCTGCCACCAGCAGCATGCATAACAGTATGATCCACCCTCGTTTTCGCATCCGACCAGCTCCCATCTAAAAGTTTCTCTTATCCACTTCCACAAAAAACAATGGAACCCTTTACCGACTTTTTGTAAGGTATTGCCGGATGCTGCCGCTTTATAACATTCCACAAAAGTTTCTTAAGCTTTCTTAATGTTGTTGTAACTATTTGCTGACACATTAGCCGAAAAAATATTGTATAATACACCTACAGAACATGAATAAGTTATTCATTGTTCCCTCCAACATTTTTACCTTTTCTTTTGGAAATCACCGCCCCGCCCAGGCGGTGATTTTACTTTATCCAAAAATCCGTACTATACAAAAGTGCTCTGGTAGATATCCTGGTAAAGGATCTGTCAGAGCACTTTTACATTTTAATGACTATACAGGAAATGATAATTATAATAGTTGGAATTGCGGGACAACTGTTCATTGAGCGCGTCTAAGCCCAATTCTTCCGCCAGAGTGGGCGTGCTGGAGAATAAATTGGTGCCCAGGGCCAGCCGGTCGCTGTCAAATGTCACGCCTAAAGCCGCCAGTGTAGTCGGAAACAGATCTAATGTTGTGAAAATTCTGTTTTTCTCGTAGGCCTGGGCGTCTTCCACCGCCGGATTGATGATGCAATTATACACCTGCCGGTCATAATCATCCTCTACTTTATCAAAAAAGTTGCTGTCCATGCTGAGATGGTCGCCGGAAATTACAATGGTGGTGTTTTCATAAAAATCCTGCTCCTGTATCCATTTGACAAATTCACTGACCTGATGGCTGGAGCAACGGATCACATTGGCGTACTGGTCCCGATTATAATCAGGACACAGCGGGCATACATAGCCGTCTTCAAAATGAGTATCCACTGTCAGCAGTGTCAGATTAAAGGGCTTGTCCTCTGCCGCTAGCCGCAGCAGTTCTTCCTTGGCATATTCGAACAGCTTGCGGTCCTCATAGCCCCAGAACTCATGATAGTTTTCCGGTAAACGACCATCCTCCAGCGCAGTGTTGTAATCGTTTACTTCATAACTGCCATGCTGGCGGAAATAATCCCCTCTGCCGGCAAAACTGCTGTCAGAGCCCATCATGATTTCCTGCTGATATCCTGCATCCTCCAGAATATCGCCCAGTGTCCAGGCCCCAGGCAGTATCTGACTGTAATTTCCATAATATTTTTCACCGTCAAAAGGCAACTTCAAAGGTAGGCCAGAGGTTTGCCCTACCATGGCTGCCATGGTCCAGGTGGTGCCGGGCAATGTATGACTGCCGCCAAAACCCTCATTGGATGAAAAATTTATGTTATCCTGAGCCAGCCCGCGCAGCTCCGGAATCAGATCAGCAGGCTGCGCGCCGCCTTCATTGGCATTTGTGTAGGTAACCTCCATAGACTCCAGAAAAATATAAACCAGATTTCGTTTTTTCTCTGGAAACTGATAGGTCACACGCCGTGGTTCTACATAGTGTTCCTGATAAATGGTGGTCACGATCATCTGATGCCGGACAAAATCTACAAATTCCAGATTATAGTTGACACAGATCAGACATAACAGTAGGGAAACCGCAACGGTTGTCCGACGATGCCGTAGTGCATGATCCACCCAGCGGATCAGTCTGTGTGCAGGCTGTTTTTTCTGCAACCACCGCAGCGCAATCACTGCTGCAACCACAATGCCAGCGCTGCAGGAGCAGGCAAACAACAGACAACGCCACACAGCACTGCCATTAGCCCCTTTCATGGAAACATGCAGATTAAACAGTAATTGTTCCGCATTCAGATCTGTCAGCCAGATACTGACGAAACAACAGCTCAGCACGATAAAAAAGAAAGTGATCCAACCCATTTTCTTCTTGTTCATTTTTTTACCTCACTTATTCAATTTGATCTCGATACAGTTCATAAATCATTCGCCAGAAAACTGTATGGAAAATAGTTTCCCCCGCAAGACGCAAACGAAAAAGAGGCCACTTTAAAATAATACTGACTTCATATCATTTTAAAGCAGCCGGTATAACACCTGAGAAAGCACAGCCCGTCCCAGTTTAATAAATTTCTTTCTTTTCTGATCCTCTCAGCACATCCAGATTCTGCAGCGCCAGCCCTGTCCCAATGGCCACGCAGGAGATTGCATCGTCAGGAATATAAGTCGGCAGGCCGGTCCGTTCCGATACCAGAATATCCAGACCATGCAGTAAAGACCCACCGCCAGTCATCACAATACCGCGGTTCATAATATCGCTGGCCAGTTCTGGCGGAGTTTTTTCCAGAACTTCTTTTACCGCGGCAATAATATCTTCGATCTGTTCTACAATCGCTTCATTTACTTCTTCCGCCGTAATGGTAACTGTTTTTGGCAGCCCACTGATCAGATCGCGGCCTTTTAACTCCGCTGTTTCCCCGGCCCGCAGCGATGGATAAGCACTGCCAATGTCTTTTTTCACTTCTTCTGCAGACCGTTCGCCAATTACCAGATTATGATACCGGCGAATATACCGCACGATGGCATCATCAAATTTATCGCCGCCCACGCGAATCGATTTGCTGCACACAACACCGCCTAAAGACATAACAGCGATATCGGTGGTACCGCCGCCAATATCCACTACCATACTGCCATTGGGTTCAGAAATATCGATCCCTGCGCCCAGCGCCGCCGCCACCGGTTCTTCAATCAGATAAGCCTCTTTGGCGCCGGCTGCCAACGCAGCCTGTTTTACAGCCCGCTCTTCCACGCTGGTTACACCCGACGGAATACATACCATCACACGAGGTTTTATAAAGGATTTTTTCTTGCTAGCTTTGCTGATAAAATATTTCAGCATTTTTTCTGTAACATCATATTCCGCAATAACGCCATCCCGCAGCGGACGGATCGCCACTATATTGCCAGGAGTACGCCCCAGCATTTCGCGCGCTTCTGTACCAACTGCAATGACCCGATTGGTGTTATTATCGATGGCCACAACAGACGGTTCGTTCAGTACAATTCCTTCTTTATTTACATAAACCAGTACACTTGCTGTTCCTAAGTCTACTGCGATATCTTCTCCTTTAAAAAAGCACATAATCACTCGCTCCTTCTGTTTCTATATATCTATTTAGAAATCATTCATATTCATTTTAACATCAGCTTAATATCATTATTTTAGTATTTTTTTGTTACGAATACAAGTCATATTTCGGGCAAAGTTTGGGTTTTTCTCGTTTTTTGCCCACAGTTGCGCCCGGTGCGCATATTTTTGCCGGGTGGCTTCGCCTCCGCGTAAATGCCGTTCTGCTTTGTTGTTATCCAGAACAGCCTTTACTTTTTCAAATTGTTCTTTATTTAATTCCGGCAATCGCTCCGTCAGATCCTTGTGCACTGTCGATTTACTGACGCCAAATTGCGCCGCAGCCTGACGCACCGTTGCACCTGTTTCTATGATATATTCACAGATTTCCATCACACGCTTTTCGATATATTCCTGCATAATGTACCTCCCACGCCCACATTGAACGGAGTATTTTATTAAGCAGTATATGTCTGCGCAACCGATGCAATGACTGTTTTACAGAAAAATCAGCCTGTCTGCATCGGAAAAGCCATGTTTTGTTTTCTGTTTTACAATGTGATCGCTGCCGCTTCTTCCCGCGTCAGATACCCCCAGGTCACCATATCCTGCAGTACCTGCCGCTGACGCTGCACCGCCAGATCCGGGTTGGCCGTCGGTGCATATACCGACGGTGCATTGGGGATACCGGCCAGCAAAATACATTCCCAATCAGCCAGATCGCCTGGTTTTTTCCCGAAATAACCCATGCTGGCATCGTAAATACAATAATAGCCTTCTCCATAATAGATGCTGTTGATATACAGCTCTAATATTTCCTCTTTCTGATACAGTTTTTCAATTTCCCGCACCATAAACACTTCCGCAATTTTTCGCGTCAATTCTTTTTTCTGCGTAAAAAACTGATTTTTTGCCAGCTGCTGTGTAATGGTACTGCCGCCTTCCACCATCCGTCCAGCCTGAATATCATGCCACAAGGCTCTCGTAATGGCAATCATGTCAATTCCTCTGTGGGTATAAAACCGATGGTCTTCCGTGGCAATCACCGCATTCTGATAAAGTTCAGGAATTTCTTCCAACGGCGTATAGTTCGGTTTATTTTTGATTTCTTCCATCACCTGCTGAACCGGTGTTTCTTTCAGAGCCTGCTCATACAACTGATAACCCTCATAAACCAGAATGCCTCCAACAATCAGGCCAGCCATCGCAAGCAGTATCACCAGCCTGCCAATCAAACGAAATAACGCTTTTAACAAAACAGAATCCACCTTTATCTTTTATACAAACTTTACTTTTATACCTGCATAACTGCATGATAGCACAACGATCTTACAAATAGTTTACAAACATGCTATATTCCCAGAAAAACAGTGTCATTTTTTTGTTTCGCAACAAATAAAAAAATTCCTGCCTGAAGGGCAGGAGAAAATTGATTATCATAAAATTTTATTGTCCTTGATAAAACAGGAAATAAAAAATAGAGGCGACTTTCTCGAATGTTGCGTAAAGATCAAGCCGAGTCAATATAGATATCAGCCTATCATCGAAATGTAACGATCTAGCTGTTTTTCTTCCAGCTCTGCTATCATATCGGCAAAGGGCTGCAGATTTTTGTTCACCGCATACGCTTCCAACGCTTCAAAATATGCCATTCGATTTTCTTTTGCAATAGATATTGGAGCAAAGCCTTTGCTCATTAACTGATAGTTCATCAGCAATCGGGATGTTCGGCCATTGCCATCGGCAAATGGATGAATCCGTACAAATTCGGCATGGGTCCAGGCGGCCAGCTCCATATCATTCAGCTGCTGCCCTTTCCATGTTAAATCGGCATAAAAATTCTGCACCTGCCGGTACATTTCATTGTGAGATGGCGGCGTGTGCTGTGCTCCGGAAATGTATACATCCACATTGCGATATACACCGCCAATGATAATATTCTCCATCAGAATCGCATGAATCTCTTTCACAATCGCTTCATCCAGTGGAATCTGTCTGGCAATGCATTCTTTTACATAACGAAAGGCCTTCTGATGATTGACCTGCTCATAAATCTCCCGCAGATTTTTACCGCCGACGCTGATTCTATCTTCCAGCACCAGCTTTGTTTCCATCAGAGTAAGCGTATTGCCCTCAATGGCTGTGGAATGATGGGTGTATTCAATTTCAAAGGCCTGTTCATAGCTGCTGATCGTCAATTCAGGAATACGATTTTTTCCCTGCTGATAAATATCACGTTTTTGAATCAGTTTCTGATAATCCATCCGAGCCACGCCCTTTCATTCGTTGTGTATTAGTATAACATGATTTTCAGGAAAAACAAAGAACCTCTCAGAAATTCTGAAAGGTTCTTGAAAAGTGGCGGCACAGGGACTTGAACCCCGGACACTACGGGTATGAACCGTATGCTCTAGCCAGCTGAGCTATGCCGCCATATGAAATAAGAAAGTGGAGCTTGTAACCAGAATCGAACTGGTGACCTTTACCTTACCAAGGTAACGCTCTACCGACTGAGCTATACAAGCAAATGGTTGCGGGAGAAGGACTCGAACCTCCGGCCTTCGGGTTATGAGCCCGACGAGCTACCAACTGCTCCATCCCGCGATGAAAAGTGGAGGGAGAAGGATTCGAACCTTCGAAGGCGGAGCCAACGGATTTACAGTCCGTCCCCTTTGGCCGCTCGGGAACCCCTCCAAAATTATTGCCAACACATGATATTATACATATCGCCTATCAGAATGTCAACAACTTTTTTCATTTTTTTTGATGATTTTTCTTTTGGTTCATTGTAAAATGAAGTGCAACAGAAAAAACAGCCACAAAAGAAATTCAATCTGTTAAAATTAAGCTGCGAAACAAAAA
>CAMFFG010000084.1 GCA_945949655.1 uncultured Peptococcaceae bacterium | reverse complement strand
GGGCTACTTTACCGATAAAATCGGCAGAAGCCGGCACAATCAGCGCACAGTCCGCCCAGCGGGCCAGACCGATATGCTCCACCTGCCACTCCGGTTCCTCAGGCAGAGAGAACAGATCGGTATATACCGGATTGCCGGAGAGCGTCTGCAGTGTCAGCGGCGTGATAAACTGCTGCGCCGCACCTGTCATGATGCAGCGCACTGCATGGCCCTGCTTGCCCAACAGACGCACCAGCTCCGCTGCTTTATATGCGGCAATGCCGCCAGTCACGCCTACAATAATATTTGCCATTCCAATCGCTCCTCGGCAGAGATTGCCTTACTTAATACCTTCTGTTGTCTGTTCATAGGTGATCTTATCTTCGCTGATCTCCTGCAGCGCCATGGTAACCGGTTTCTTTGCACCACCGGTATTCATTGGTTCTGCACCGTCCACTATTTCTCTGGCCCGTTTTGCAGCAGCGCAAACTAAAGAATATTTGCTGTCCGCCTTTGTCAGTAATTCATCGATTGTCGGTTCTACCATAAGAAAACCCTCCATTTTTAAAATTGATTTTCTGTTTTTCTCTTTATCCGGATTCTGCCCTTTTCTCTTTAAGCTTCCGAGACAGGATCCCGCCAGCTGCGGCATTTTTCTGCCAGAAGAATGGCTTCCATTTTAGCAGCAGCCTGTTCCACATCATCATTGACGATGATATAATCATACTGATTCCGGTAAGCCAGTTCCTGCTCTGCACAGCTTAATCGTTTTTCCACTTCTTCCGCCGCTTCAGTGCCACGGCCGGTCAGACGGCTGCGCAGTTCTTCCAGCGATGGCGGTGCAATGAACACCAGTACGGCTTCTTCCATAGCCTGCCGTACCTGCAGCGCACCCTGAGGGTCAATTTCCAGGATGCAGTCTTTTCCGGAAGCCAGCACATCCTCTACAAAAGCCCGCGGCGTACCATAAAAATTGTCATACACCTGCGCCCATTCCAGGAATCCGTTCTGGTCCCGTAATGCTTCAAACTCTTCCTTGCTGAAGAAAAAATATTCCCGGCCATGTTCTTCCCCTGCACGGGGCTGCCGTGTCGTAGCCGAGATAGAGTAACGGACTGCGTCCTCCAGATGGCTGCGCACCAGAGAGCAGACTGTCCCTTTTCCGGTGCCTGATGGCCCTGACAACACGATCAGCACACCTCGCTTCGTTTCCTGCTTCATCGGAATTACACCTCGTTCTATGATTGCTGTTTTATTTTATTCGTTGTCTAATCGTCCAACCAGTGTCTCCGGCTGGATGGCGGAAAGGATCATATAGCTGCTGTCGGTGAATACCACCGCTCTCGTTTTGCGTCCATGGGTGGCATCAATGACTCTGCCTGCCTCCCGGGCCTCCTGCACCAGACGCTTCACCGGTGCACTTTCCGGTGATATGATGGCAACGATCCTGGCAAGAGATACCATATTATCAAATCCAATATTCATAAACTGGTGCATGACACCGCCTCCCTCTGGAGTTTACTCAATGTTCTGTACCTGTTCTCTCACTTTTTCCAGTTCACTCTTCATTTCAACGACCAGACGGCCTGTTTCCAGATCATTGGCCTTGGAGCCGATGGTATTGGTCTCCCGGTTCATTTCCTGAATCAGAAAATCCAGCTTGCGGCCAATGCTTCCGGTCTGGTCTGCGATCTGATAAAACTGCTCAAAATGGCTCTGCAGCCGGACCAGTTCTTCATCAATGCAGCTTTTCTCTGCAAAGTAGGCCACTTCCTGGGCCAGCCGCTCCGGATCAACTGCGGCATTGTCCAGCAATTCTGCAATGCGGGCTTCCAGCCGTTCCTTGTAATCCACCAGGATCAGCGGACTGCGATCAGACACCTGGGCCGCCAGCTGCTGCAGACCGGCAACCTTTTCCCGCAGATTATCGCCGATATGGGCGCCTTCCTGCTCCCGCATCGCCACGTGATGCTCCATCGCCTGCCGCAAAGCCTGCTCCATCAGAGGCCATAATGCTTTGACATCAGGCTCGTTTTCTTCTTTCAGGATTACATCGGGCAATGTAAGCAGACGATAGGGATCTGCCGTATATGCAGCGCCCACTGCATCAGCCAGCTGCTGCATCGCACTGTGATAAGCCAGCGCCCGCTGCTGATCGATCTGCACCGGCTTCTCGGCATCGGCCAGCTCCTGTGTGCGCACAAACACATCTACTTTTCCACGTTCAATGTATTCTCCAATCACTTTTTTCATTTTATCTTCCAGCGCCAGAAACATTCTGGGCTGTTTGATGGTGATCTCGCTGTAGCGGTGATTGACCGCTTTCACTTCCACCACGATTTTCAGCATGCCGTTATCGCTTTCTCCCCGGCCATACCCTGTCATACTTCTCATGTTTCTTCAGGCCCCCAGAAAAAATTCTACCTTATATTGTAACCGATTCAGCTTTAAAAAGAAAGCCATTCTTGTTTTTTTCCAGCGTTTTTTTGCAAAGACAGCCGATTTCATTTTTAATGATGTTTCTTCGGCTGACTTCCCGGTTTTCGTTTTTCGTTGCGATGAACATCTGCTTTTCTGCTGTTGCCAGGCCCTGTACCAGCCGTCTTTTTACGATGCGCATCTGTTTTTGCCGGCAAAGGATTTTTAGCCCCCTGCGTTTTCGTCTTTTTCTGCTGCGGCTGTTGCGCTTTCGGCCTGGTTGGCCGAATCAGACACTCTGGTCCAAAACCGATCAGATCCTGCCGTCCCGCTTTTACGGGCGCCTCCTGTACCAGGTCATAGCTTTTGGGATTGCGATACTGCATCAGCGCCCGCTGCATGGCTTTTTCGTGCGGGTCCCGGGGCACATACACCGGCTCCATGGTGCGCGGATCATAGCCGCTGTAATACATCGCGGTAGCCATGCTGCCCGGCGTGGGGATAAAGTCCTGCACCTGTTCCGGATTATAGCCGATATCCCGGATATATTCCGCCAGCACGACGGCATCCTGCAAGGTACAGCCCGGATGGCTGGACATAAAGTAAGGCACCAGATACTGTTCCTTGCCCACCCGTCTATTATAGGCAAAATAGCGTTCCACAAAGCTGTCGAACACCTTGCGCTGCGGTTTTCCCATGTAGTACAGCGCATGGGGCGACACATGCTCCGGTGCTACTTTTAAGAGACCGCTGATGTGATATTCGCACATCTCGTCAAAGAAAGTCGGATCCGGATCAGCCATAATATAGTCAAAGCGCACACCGGAGCGGATAAATACTTTTTTTACCTTATCCAGTTTGCGCACGGTACGCAGAATGTCCAGATATTCTTTGTGATCCACGATCAGGTTGGGGCACAGATCGGGAAACAGACACTGCCGTTCTTTACAGGCGCCCACCTTCAGCTGTTTTTTGCAGGATATATTGCGAAAATTGCCGGTAGGGCCGCCCACATCATGGATATAGCCTTTAAAATTGGGCAAGCTGGTCATCAGCTTTGCTTCTTCTACAATAGATTCCTTGCTGCGATTCTGGATGATCCGCCCCTGATGGAAATTGATGGCACAGAAGGTACAGCCGCCAAAGCAGCCTCGGTGATCGGTAATGCTGAATTCTACCTCCTGCAGGGCCGGAATGCCGCCTGCTTTTTCATACCGGGGATGATAGGTACGCTGAAAGGGCAGCTTATAGAGTTCATCCATTTCCTGCTGACACAGCGGCCTGGCCGGAGGCATCTGGATGAGATACCGATCTCCATGGGGCTGCACCAGAATTTTGCCCAGAAACGGGTTCTGTTCCTTATTCTGGACGGCAAAGGCTTCGGCAAATTTTCTCTTATCTTTTTTTACATCTTCGTAGCTGGGCAGTACCACATAATCGCCTTTTTTGGGCAGGCTGTCACTCCAGTAACAGGTACCCTGGATATTGCGCATTTTATGCAACGGCCAGCCCTTTTCAAAACCATGCCCCAGCTCTTTCAGCTGCTGTTCACTCATGCCATACATCAGCAGATCAGCGCCGGAGGTTTCCAGGATCGAAGGCCGCACCGCATCATCCCAGTAATCATAATGGGCAAACCGGCGCAGACTGGCTTCCACACCACCGATCATCAGCGGCACATCGGGATAAGCCTCCCGCACCAGCCGGCAATACACATCCACCGCCCGGTCCGGCCGCAGACCTTTCTGCCCGCCGGGGGAATAGGCATCTGTGCTGCGGGGCTTTTTTGCTGCTGTATAATGATTCACCATAGAATCAATGTTGCCACTGCCCACCAGAAACGCATAGCGCGGACGGCCAAAGGTCATCATACTCTCACATCGGGTCACATCCGGCTGGGCAATGATACCCACCCGAAAGCCCTCATGCTCCAGCAGCCGACCCACCAGCGCTGTGCCAAAGCTGGGATGATCCACATAGGCATCACCGGATACCAGCACAAAGTCCAGTTCATCCCAGCCTCTCAGACGGGCCTCTTTCATATTAACCGGTAAAAACAGCTGTTCAGCCATGGCACAACTCCAATTCTTTTTCTATAAATATTTTACCTGGATTCAGATAACCCTGCGGGTCCAGGCTGTCTTTTACCTGCTTCTGCGCCAGATACCCTTCCCGGCCTAATTCCTGCAGCACATACGGCGCTTTCATAAAACCAATGCCATGTTCACCGGACAGCGTTCCACCCAGCTCCAGTGCCCGGGTGAACAGCTCATCAATGGCCTGATTTACCCGCTCCATCTCTTCCGCATTGCGCTTATCCGTCATAATATTGGGGTGCAGATTACCATCTCCAGCATGGCCAAACACTACCATGTTCAGCTGATATTTTTCTGCAATCTGTTTCACTGCCTGAATCATTTTTGGAATGTTGCCCGGTGGCACCGCCACATCCTCGCCGATTTTTGTCGGGTTGATCTTTCCGCAGGCACCTGAAATAGATTTGCGGGCTTTCCACAATGCAGCCCGCTCTGCCTCATCATGCGCTACCTGAATTTCCACCGCATCATTGGACTTGCAGATGGCAATTACCTGTTCCAGCTGCTGTTCCACCTCCCAGCTGTCACCGTCCACTTCCAGCAGCACAAAGGCTGCTTTCGAGGTATCCAGACCGATCTGCAGAAAATTCTCTACCGCCCGAATGGTCATCTGGTCCATGATCTCAATGGTCGTTGGCACGATACCAGCGCCGATAATAGCGCTGACAGTGCGAGCCGCCGCATCCAGATCATCATACTGGGCCAGTGCCGTTCTGATGGCTTCCGGTTTGGGAAGCAGACGCACCGTGATGCCCGTGATGATGGCCAGGGTCCCCTCAGAACCGGTAAACAGCATGGGCAGATCCAGCCAGCCAGTCAGGCCGTCCACTTTATTGCCCACCGTGATCTGCTGCCCATCGGGCAAAATCAGCTGCAGTTCCAGCACATAGTCCCTGGTTACGCCATATTTGACACCGCGGCCACCGCCAGCACATTCGGCCACGTTGCCCCCCAGCGTAGACATCCCGCTACTGGATGGGTCCGGCGGATAAAACAGATCGTGTCCGGCCGCCGCCGCAATCAGATCATTGGTCACCACACCTGGTTCCACGACTGCATAGCGCTCCTCGGCATTGATCTCGAGGATCCGTTTGAACGCTGTCATTTCCATCAGGATACCGCCCTCTAGCGCTACCGGTCCTCCTGATAAACAGGTGCCAGCGCCTCGCACCGTCAGAGGGATTCCATTTGCCGACGCAATTTTTACCACCGCCGCCGCTTCGTCAGCAGTGTGCGGCTTCACCAGCACGTCGGGCAGGTGGTTCTGAAAGGTACTGTCAAAGGAATACACCATCCGTTTTTCTATCTCGGTATGCACATTACCGCTGCCCACAGCAGCCTTCAGCGCATCCAGCACGGTCGCTGTCAGTTCCATTGTTTCAGCCATGGCCCTCCTCCTTTCGCTGCTGATGCAGCCCGTAGCTTTCTGCGATCAGTTCGATCACATGCTTCGTTTCCACCGCAATACCATCCTGCGCCAGACCATCTCGGATATGCATCAGACAGGCCGG
>CAMFFG010000083.1 GCA_945949655.1 uncultured Peptococcaceae bacterium | reverse complement strand
AAACCGTATGACAGCAACCATTTATGCAATCAGTATCAGTGCCCGGCTGGGCGAACTGAAAAAAGAAATCGCAGAGGCCAATGTGCTGGATGGCTTTGGTCTGGAAGGGGACGGTCATGGTGGAGACTGGGACCGCCAGATCACCTGCCTGAACTGGGGCAGTGTGGCAGCATCCAATGCAGAGCATCACTTGAACATGGGCCCTGGAGACTTTGCGGAAAACATTTTAATTGATGGTATGGACACCTTGCAGTTGCAGCCTGGCGACCGGTTTCAGCTGGGCGATACCGTTGTGCTGGAGGTCAGTCAGATCGGCAAGCCGGATCATCCCAGTGTGGTGACCCGCACCTTTGGTGTCAGTCTGCTGCCCCATGAAGGGCTGTTCTGCCGCGTGATCCGGGGCGGCCATATACAGAAAGGCGATATGGTAGTAAAGCTGTAATCCGGTACGGAGGTGAAAACAATGTCGATGCTAGGCATTCTGTTTATCATAGCCCCACTGGTGGTGGGTGCAGCGATCATTCTGATGTTATATCAGGCATTGCATCGCTGATCAGAAACCAGCAGAAACGAAGTGAGTCAACAATCGCAATACAACAATAGAGGGAATATAAAAAGCCAGCAGATTGTACGAGTGACACGTACAAGCCTGCTGGCTTTTTCATCGGGACGACACGATTTGAACGTGCGACCTCTACAACCCCAATGTAGCACTCTACCAAACTGAGCCACGCCCCGACGATAGATACTATTGTATGTTTTTTCTCTGCCGATGTCAAGTGAAATCTGTCGATAATTTTAAATGTGCAGCTGAAAATACAGATGACCCCATCCGTTACAGCAGCCTTCGAGAGAAAATCCAGAAGGGGAACGCACAAAAGCATATAAATAACAGTCCGGCAACATGATTGGTGCCGGACTGTCTGCATATTTTTGTATTGTTTTTACATCCTGTTTATCAGTTCTGGATAGATACTGCGCCAGAACGGGCTACTTCGGCCTGTGTGTTTTTATCCACACAGATGACCGAATAGGAGTAGGCGGCGCCTGCTTCCACTTCACTGTCGGTGTAGCTGGTATCGGTAATAATGGTGCCTTTGCCGATCTGTGCGCCATCGCGGAACACATAGTACTGGTAGCTACCGTCACCGGGCGCGTTCCAGCTCAGCATAATTGCGCCGCTGTTGCTGCTGCCGCTCAGTGAGATGGATTTGGCTGCTTCCGGCTGTTCCGGTCTGGTATCAACCGGTGTGCTGTTATCCGGCCGTTGTGGTTCGGCAGGCTGCTGACTGACATCGGTCTGCGCTGCGAAGGACATAATTCCGGATACACCTAACTGCTGGGAGCTCTGTTCATCGATGGCTACGATCTTATAGTAGTTGGTCATACCGCTGACAGGTGCGCTATCGGTATAGCTGGTTGCCGTTGTGGCATCTAAGGTATCGCCGTCGCTGAAATCGGAAGAGGTGGACCGATGGATCATATAAACGACATGTTCGCCATCTACCGGCGTCCACTGCAGCTGTACGGCATGTAATGCACCGCTGGCCGCATACTGTCCGTTTCCGGATAATGTGATACCGGCAGCGCCGGAGCCACTGTGCAGTTCACATTCTGTTGTGTATTCCAGAGCTGCATCCGCCGGAACCGCTCCCTCGATCGGTACCCAAGGTTCATGGCGGACAAGTGCTACTGCAGTTCCCGCCGGGCCAGGACAACCTGTACTCAGTTTCTGACCGGATACCGGGCATACTTCTACTGGCTGCCATACATCAGAGGTTTCCTTTGGCACATATTTGCTGTTGAACAGTTCTGTGGTGATATATTCCGATGGGGTCAGACTGCTGGGTATCATGCCCGATTTGGTATCAATAGAAACACTGGTGATCCCCGAAGGCTGGGTAAAGTTTTCCGCCGGCAGACCTTCATGGATGGTGTTCATCACCTTGCTGAAAATCGGTGCGCAGATGGTGCCGCCGAATGCGTTGTTCCCCAGTTTTTTCGGTGTGTCATAGCCGACCCACACGATCCCCACATAATGTTTGGTGTAGCCTGCAAACCAGGCATCTTTGTTGTCGGATGTAGTACCTGTTTTACCGGCGGTCTGATGACCGCTTACCTTGGCACGGGAACCGGTACCGCTGCTGGCTGCGTCGGTCAGACAGCTGGTCAGCAGATAGGCGCTCTGTTCACTCATGACCACTTTCTTTTCTGTTTTGTGTTCCCAGAGCACTTTTCCGTTTTTATCAGTGATTTTGGTAATGGCAAAAGGTTCAATATATACCCCGTTGTTGGCAAAGGTGCCGTAAGCGCCTGCCATTTCCAGCGGAGAAACCCCTGTTGTCAGCCCACCAAGAGCAGTGGATAAGTTCCGGTCCGCATCGGTCAGTTTGGAGAAACCGAGATTTTTGGCGAACTTGTAACAGGTATCAATACCGGTCATTTCCATGGTTTTTACCGCTACCACATTCAGCGAGGATACGATCCCTTTGCGGATGGTAACCAGACCGTTGTAGGTACGGTTGCTGTTTTTGAATACATGACCGCTGTAATCCTTTGGATAGTCATCTACCACAGTTCCCGGGCCATAGCCTGCTTCAAAGGCCGGTGCATACACGGCGATGGGTTTAAACGAGGAGCCTGGCTGCCGGAAGGACTGGGTCGCACGGTTCAGCTCCCGGGCTGCTGTCTGATGGCGACCGCCTACGATACCGCGGATCTCGCCGGTCTGCGGGTCGGTAACGATCATGGCAGCTTGTACATTGTTGTTCGGGAAATTGCCGTCATTGTTAAACACAGTTTCCATGCGCTGCTGCACGGCTGGATCCATGGTAGTGTAGATGACATAGCCGCCAGTATACAGCGCTTTGGCATTTTCTTCATCCAGTTGCAGTGCATCCAAGGCTTCCTCTACCACATGGTCCACAAAGGACTGATAGGTCATATTATTGCCGGTTTCTTTGGCAGTAACGCGGACTTCAGATAACTGGATTTCTGTAGTCTTGTACTGATCCGCCTCTTCCTGAGAGATAAACTCACACTCTGCCATCTGATCCAGCACCAGATTACGCCGTTTTAAAGCATTTTCCGGATTGCCGATGGGCGACCACTTGGATGGGTTCTGGATACAGCCGGCTAAGGTGGCGGCTTCCGGTACCGTCAGGTCGCTGGCATGTTTGGCAAAGAAATATTCCGATGCCGCCTCAATGCCGTAAGCACCGCCGCCAAAATAAGCCCGGTTCAGATAATGGGTGATGATCTCATCCTTGCTGCATTCTTTTTCAATGCGCATAGCCAGGATGGCTTCTTTGATTTTTCTGGTGTAGGATTTTTCCGTACGGTCCAGGAAAACCAGACCCACCAGCTGCTGGGTGATGGTACTGCCGCCCTGCACAATAGTGCCGGCCTTGATATTGGCCACCATGGCTCCGGCGATACGAATGGGGTCGATCCCATTGTGGCTGCGGAACCGCTGGTCCTCAATGGCGATCAGCGCGTTGACCGCATTGGGGGAAATTTCATTGTATTCCACCGGCACCCGGTTTTCCTCGGCATGCAGATTACTGATCTGATTTCCGTCTTTATCTAAAATCGTGCTGGTGACGGAGTAGCTGTCCAGATCAACGCTGTCTAAGTCTGGCACATCTTTGGCCACACTTGCCCATACGCCGGCAAAAATGCCGCAGCCTATAATGCCGCAGACAATAATGATGGCGAATAAGATCCGGAACCAGTGGATTTTATATCTGGTTTTCTTTTTTTGAGAAGCATGTTGACTTCTCCTGTTTTCAGTCATAAAAAGACCTCCTTTGATCAATATTTTATTATATCATACAAGTCTTAAATAGGCAAAAGTTTTAGTCAGATTCTAGCGTATAGCAGAGAAATCTGCGGGGATACTAAAGGAAAAAAGGAGGGCCTTATGAAAAAAATCAGATTACAAAAGCCGCAAGCTGTGGCGCCTTCCGTTTCCTCCCAGCCAGAAGTTCCTTTTTCCAGCGATCTGGAACAGAACATGGAATGGTTAAAAAATCAGTATATCCGCTGCAGCGACCTGATCGATCGCCAGTTTACCATCGGCGGCAGCTGGCAGCGCAAAGCGGCTGTCTTTTATTTTGATGGCATGACCAGCAGCCATGTGGTACATGACAATATTCTGCAGCCTCTTCTGTTAGACGCAGAAATTGCCTGGGAAGATGCAGAAAATGATGCGGATCTGAAAAAATATTTTTCGTTTGTCAGGCAGCATCTCCTGCCAGCCGGAGAGATCACCATGGTCGATGATCTGCAGCAGGGCAGTCTGGCTATGATGAACGGTGATGTGCTGCTTCTGCTGGATGGCTGCCCGCAGGGATTTATTGTGGATGCCAAAGGATTTCCGCAGCGCTCTGTTGACAATGCCCGCAATGAGATCGTTCTGCGCGGTCCGCAGGAAGCCTTTACGGAGGCTTTGCGGGTCAATACAGCGCTGATCCGGCGCAGACTGCGCACCAGTCAGCTCAAATTTGAAGAAAAAACGTTGGGCCGGTACACACAGACCCAGGTAGCTATGGTCTATCTGGAGGGCGTTGCCAATGATCATATCATTGCCGAAGTACAGCGCCGTTTAGACAATATCAGAGATGTGGACAGCATTTTAGACGGCAGCTGCCTGGAACAGTACATTGAGGATGCGCCTTTCTCTATTTTTCCGCAGCTGCAATACACCGAGCGGCCGGATAAGGTGGCGGCTTCGCTGCTGGAAGGCCGTGTGGCGTTAATTGTGGATGGCTCGCCGGATGTGCTGCTGCTGCCGCTGATGTTTGTACAATTGCTGCAGTCGCCGGAGGATTATTACAATCGGGTGGCGTCCGGCACCTTTATGCGGTGGATCCGCTATATGGGGCTTCTGATCGCTACTACATTTCCTTCTTTATATGTGGCGGTCACTTCCTACCATCCGGAAATGCTGCCGTTAAATCTGCTGCTCAGCATTGCAGCGGCCCGGGAGGGCGTGCCCTTTCCGGCCTTTGTGGAGGCGCTGATCATGGAGCTGGCCTTTGAATTGTTAAGAGAAGCCAGTATTCGTCTGCCCGGCGCCATCGGCAATACCATCGGCATTGTGGGGGCGCTGGTCATCGGGGAGGCAGCGGTCAGCGCCCATCTGGTAGCGCCGCAGATGGTGATCGTGGTGGCTATCACAGCCATTGGTTCCTTTACGGTGCCGTCGGTGGAGGCGTCCTACCCCATCCGTCTGGTGCGGTTCCCGCTGATGCTGCTGGCTGCCGCCTTCGGCTTGTATGGCGTTATGCTGGGCTTACTGGCGGTCATGATCCATCTGGTGCATCTGCGTTCCTTTGGCTTCCCCTATCTGGAACCGCTGGCGCCGTTAAAAATCAATGAGCTGCGGGATGTGCTGATCCGTGCGCCCCGCTGGCAGATGATGGTGCGTCCGCAGTTTCGGGAACCCGATGTACAATCAAAGCAGTCTGCGGCCGGCAGCTTCTGGCGGCGGACGGTGCAGCCTCTGAAAACGAGAGGAGATGAGAGCCGTGGGCAGTAGCAAGCTGATTTCCACCAGAGAACTTTTTTATATTGTTTTGTTGTTACACCAGGGCGGTGTGTTCTGGGTGCTGCCCTATCTTCTGGTAAAAGAAAACGGTACCGCATCGCTGGTCAGCCTGCTGTCCGGTCTGCTGCTGGGTGCGCTGATCATTGCGGTGTGCGCCTTCTGGGGCAGCCGATGCAGAGAAACCACATTTATCCCTTCGCTGACGCAGCTGCTGGGAAAGCCGCTGGGTAAAATCGTGGGTCTGCTTTTTGTGCTGTTTTATGCCGCCTTTGCGGTGATCTCGCTGTATACCTGCATTGAGGTCATCGGCGGTCAGCTGCTTTTGGAAACGCCAAGAACGCTTCTGATCTGCACCGTTTTTCTGCTGGTGGGCTGGCTGAGCTGGAACGGCCTGGAGGATATGGCCCGGCTGACCGTGCTGTGTGTGGTGCTGGTGGCGGCCATTCTGCTGCTGGCCCTGGCGGGCAGCGTA
>CAMFFG010000082.1 GCA_945949655.1 uncultured Peptococcaceae bacterium | reverse complement strand
CTGAAAGGTCCGTTTTGCCGGATGAGAACCTTCTTCTCTGGCCCCTTTTGGAATAGCCCGTTTGATCACATCCACCAGCTGGCCGGTAGTATCGATGGGCCGCTGGCTGCGAAACTCCACAATGAATTTCGCAATTCGCTTTGCCCAGCGTTCTTCGCCGTATTCCTTCAGAATACGATGCAGTTCTTCCTCCGAATAAGTGTTCACCACCTGCCAGGCATCCAGACTGCGGCTCTGATCCATACGCATATCCAGCGGTGCATCCTGCATATAGCTGAAGCCTCTTTCCTTTTCGTCCAGCTGATGCGAGGAGACCCCAATGTCAAATAATATTCCATCCACGCCTTCCGGCGCATACTGGTCCAGAATTTCATCCAGATTACTGTAATTACTGTGTACAAACGTAACACGGCCGTCAAAGCATTCTAAATTTTTTCGCGCAGCAGCCAGCGCATTGCTGTCCTGATCAATACCGATCAGCAGCCCATCGGGGCCGGTACGCTCCAGAAAGCCTTTGCTGTGTCCACCGCCGCCTAATGTGCAGTCTACAAAAAATTCTCCAGACGCAGGCGCCATAAGATCCATAATTTCATGAAACAGCACGGGAATATGCTTGAACTCCATCATCTAACCTCCATCTCTAAATGAGAAAACCCATATCGCTCATTTTAGCTGCCATTTCTTCCGGCGATGCCGTTGTTGCCTGGTACTGTTCCCGTTTTTCTTTGTCCCAGATCTCCAGCCGATTTCCGGCCCCGGCAATCACTACGTCTTTTGTTAAACCGGCATGTTCCCGCAAATTGGGCGGAATCATAACACGGCCCTGCTTGTCCAGTTCCCCTTCAGTAGCTCCGGAGAAGAAAAAACGGGCGAAAGCGCGGGCATCCGGCTGACTGAGCGGCAATGCCTGAAGTTTGGCTTCAAAAGCAGTCCATTGTTCCATGGAATACACAGAGAGGCAGCCGTCCAGACCTTTGGAAATAATGAACGATTCCCCCAATGCATCCCGCAATTTGGCCGGGATAATCACACGACCCTTTGTGTCAATGGTATGTTCATATTCTCCAAAAAACATCAGGACTCCACCTCCCATCTTTTTTCTGATGTCAGATTCGAAATTCAAGCTGCATATAAAACTGCGTAATTTGCTCCACACTACTCCACTTTTAACTACTTTACACCACTATACACCACTTTTGCTCTAAAATCCAATGTAAAACGCTTCTCTTTTTATTTTGTAACTAAATTGTTACTTTTTTCAGGAAACATACGTTTCTTTGCAGGCTGATTCATCCCCAAAACAAAAAAAATAAAGTTCGCCGTTGCTATTTATCAATGGCTCATTTCATGCTATAATGTTTTTCATATATCTCCTATCTTCATTCTTCAGAGAGGCGGTTCCCTATGAGAAAAAAACAGACGCCCTTATCCGATTCCACTTCCTCCATGCAGCAGCTTTCCGAGGAAGAACAGCTTTCCCGTCTGGCACAGATCACCGAAGAATTGACGCGTACCATGGAAAAAACACGTATCGCAGAATATGTGGACTATCTGGAACATCCGGCAAAACTTCTCTGGACCAATTTTCTCATCGGTATTGCCCGGGGCCTGGGCAGCACCATCGGTCTGGCTGTGGTGATCGGGATTTTAGTTTTTATCATTCAAAAACTGATCATGCTGAATCTGCCCGGCATCAGCGATTTCATTGCAGATTTCATCATCATGATTCAGAGCAACTACAACATGCTGAAATAACAGCCCTACAGCGCATCATTCTGGATAGAGACCGCACAGACGCTGCATGATGCAGTTCTGATGTAATTCAATAAAAGGAGCTTTTTATCAACTATGTATTTTTATCTTCCCATCGTTCTGTTTTTACTGCTGGATCAGCTGGTAAAATATCTGGTTCGTGCCAGCATGACCTTAGGCCAGTCCATTCCTGTTGTGCCCGGCATTTTTCATCTGACTTACATTGAAAATCCCGGCGCAGCTTTCGGGATCCTGTCCAACCAGCGGATCCTCTTTCTGCTGATGACGGTTGTCATTGTCGGTATTCTGTTTTATCTCTACCTGCATCTGCGCAATCCGAGATCCCTGACTGCATTCAGCCTGGGCCTGGTTATCAGCGGTGCACTGGGCAATTTTATCGACCGTTTTTTCCGCGGCACTGTGACCGATCTGTTTGATTTCCGCATCTGGCCGGTTTTCAATATCGCCGATATCTGTATCTGCATCGGTCTGGCGCTGCTGTGTTATCTGCTGATCATCAAAGGAGAAGAACTGTAATGGATATTTTTGAACTGCAAATCTCTGCCGAAGCAAATGGAACCCGGCTGGATGGCTATCTGGCCGATACACTGGATGGTATCTCCCGCTCCTATCTGCAAAAGCTGATCGGGGAGCAACTGATCCTGGTCAATCAGAAGGCAGTCAAGGCCAATTATAAAGTGAAAACCGGCGATACCCTGCTGGTGCAGATTCCCGATGCGGCTCCCATTGAGATCCTGCCTGAACCTATGGACCTGAACATTGTCTATGAGGACAGTGATCTGGTCATCGTCAACAAACCAGCTGGCATGGTAGTGCACCCCGCCCACGGACATTACAGCGGTACACTGGTAAACGGTCTGCTGGCGCACTGCACTGATCTGTCGGGTATTAACGGCAAAATGCGGCCAGGCATCGTGCACCGCATCGATAAAGATACCTCTGGTCTGCTGATGGTCGCAAAAAACGACCTGGCGCACCAGCATTTAGCGGCCCAGTTAAAAGCGCACAGCATCAGGAGGGCCTATTATGCACTGGTGCAGGGTATCATCAGCGAGCCGGCCGGTCTGGTGGATGCACCCATCGGCCGCCACGAGACCGACCGCAAAAAAATGGCAGTCACCATGAAAAACAGCAAAGAAGCACGCACCCATTATTATGTAAAAGAGCGGTTTGCCCGACACACCTTTATCGAATGTAAGCTGGAAACCGGACGCACCCACCAGATCCGCGTGCACATGGCCTATCTCGGTCACCCGCTGGTGGGAGATCCGCTTTACGGCACACGCAAAAATAATCTGGATTTCCCCGGTCAGGCCCTGCACGCCTACGCCCTGGGAATGATCCACCCGCGTACCGGAGAAGAACTCTATTTTGAAGCACCGCTACCGGAACATTTTCAGACTGTCTTAACCAATCTGGCACAAGGAGGCTGATCCCTATGCTTGAAAACACCACCACAGTCATGGACCAATCGGCCATGACACGCTCTCTGAGCCGCATTGCCCATGAGATTCTGGAGCGCAACAAAGGAACCGATCATCTGGCCTTTATCGGTATTCGCAGCCGCGGCATTCCACTGGCCTGGCGGCTGGCGAAAAAAATTGAGCAGATCGAGGGTCAGTCTGTTCCCGTAGGCGAGCTGGACATCACCTCTTATCGGGACGATCTGGGCGAATATGCTGCCCATGCCGAGTTTCCCGCCAATAAACTGCCCTTTGATGTGACCGGAAAGAAAATTATTCTGGTTGACGATGTACTGTTCACAGGCCGCACCATCCGTGCCGCACTGGATGCCGTCATGGATCACGGTCGTCCCCAGAATATCCAGCTGGCTGTGCTGATCGACCGCGGCCATCGGGAATTGCCCATCAAAGCTGATTTTATCGGAAAAAACATCCCCACTTCCCACTTGGAGGGCATTCGGGTCTGTCTGACCGAAACAGACGGCATGGATGAAGTTGTGATCCTGCGTCCCGATGAAAAAAACAGATGAAAAAACATATGATCAGAGCCGGTTTCCAGCAACTGCTGAAAACCGGTTTTCTTTCTCTGTTTTTCCTGTCTGGTCCAGCAAGCGCCTGTTGTATACAATATTTTTTCGTTTTTTTACTATTTTTTTAAGAAAAAACGGCAATATTTTTTTTGATTTCATTTACAAATCATTTTTTTTTTGTTATAGTATTATTTATCCATGTGGGTAACCACAATTTGATTAGAAAATTTTATTGGTTTTTTTTAGGAGGGATATTATGTTAAGTGACAGCATGCGTGTATTTATCACAGTCGCTGATAAAAAGAACTTTTCTAAAGCTGCTAAAGCACTTTCCTTGACACAGCCAGCTGTCAGCTTTCAGATTCAGACATTAGAGCAATACTATCAGACCATGTTATTTGACCGCGTGAATCGCCATGTCAAATTAACTGCAGCAGGAGAGTTGCTTTTGGACTACGCCGTCCACATGAATAATCTGCAGGCCGAACTGGAACGTAACATGCAGCAGCTGACCGGCCACGTAAAAGGCGAACTGCTGATCGGAGCAAGCACGACCATCGGTGAATACATTCTGCCTTATGTCGTTGGCAGCTTCAAACACGACTATCCGGATGTAAACGTTACGATCCAGATTATGAACACCAAGGATATCGCAAACGCAATCCGTAATAAAACATTTGACCTGGGGATCATCGAAGGCCCTCTGGACCATTCTGAATCAATGGAAGTGCATAAATTCCTGGAAGATGAACTGGTACTGGCCATTCCAGCCGACCATCCACTGGCTTCCAAAGAAAGCATCACGCTGGATGAACTGAAAGAACTGCCATATATTACCCGGGAACCTGGTTCCGGCAGCCGCCTCATTTTTGAACAGGCGCTGATCGATGCCGATTTCGATATCGAAAATCTGAACGTCGTGATGGAGCTGGGCAGCACCACATCTATCAAGTCTGCTATTATGGGCGGTTTGGGCATCTCCACCATTTCCAAATGGGCAATTCAGGATCTGCTGAAAACCGGCAAGGTAGCTGCTTTAAATATTGATGGTCTGACCCTGAAACGGAACTTCAATATCATTTTAAATAAAGAAAAATTCCAGTCGGAAGCAACCGGCAAATTCCTGGATTTCCTTGATGTGGACAACATCAACCGGATCCTGGAAAGCTGATGCCCCACTGATGCATAGGAGTTGAGATCAATGTTAAACGACAGTATTCGGGTGTTTCTGACCGTTGTGGAAAAGAAAAGCTTTTCCAAAGCTGCCAAAGCCTTATTTCTGACACAGCCAGCTGTCAGCTTCCAGATTCAGATGCTGGAAGAATACTACGGCACCAGATTATTTGACCGTGTCAGCCGTAATATCATCCTGACCGACGCCGGCCATCTGCTGTTAAAATATGCAAACGAAATGAGCCGTCTGCAGGCAGAGCTGGAACGGGAAATGCAGGATCTGACTAGCAATATCAAAGGGAAACTGAAAATCGGGGCCAGCACCACCATCGGCGAATATATCGCCCCTTATATTCTGGGTGCCTTTAAAAATATGTACCCGGATGTAGAGCTCAGCCTGGAAGTTGCCAACTCAGAAGATATCGAAGCCTCGATCCACGACACCACGCTGGATATCGGCCTGATCGAAGGTCCGCTGATCGGCAAAGACCTGGAATCTATTCCGTTCCTGACTGACCATCTGCAGCTGGTTACCAGTCTGGATCACCCGTGGGCCAATCTGGACACCATTTCTGTTTTTGAACTGGACAAATTCCCGTTCATCTCCCGCGAAAAAGGTTCCGGTACCCGCGCCGAGATCGAGCAGCATCTGAAAAAAGCAGGCTTCTCCGCCAACAACCTGAACATCATCATGGAACTGGGTAGTTCTTCCGCCATCAAAGCCGCTGTAGAAAGCGGACTGGGGATCTCTATCCTTTCCAAATGGGCCGTACAGGACAAGGTCAAAGCCGGGCTGCTGCACACCATTAACCTGAAAGAAGATGAATTCACCCGGGTATTCCGGATCATCTATCACAAGAAAAAATTCAAAACACAGGCCAGTGAAGAGTTCCTGCGTTTCCTGAAATCTGACGAAATCGAACAGATCATTGAACAATAGATCTTTCACACAGCAGAAAAGGGTCGGCAAACCGTACGCATAACGGTCTGCAGGCCCTTTTCTGTTACATCTGTCGCTGTAGCCTTACCTTTTGCATGACCAGACACAACGGCTCTGTTGTGCACTGCAATCTGCCGGATCAGAAACCACCTGCACAGCCAG
>CAMFFG010000081.1 GCA_945949655.1 uncultured Peptococcaceae bacterium | reverse complement strand
CTTGATATATTCTATCACCATCGTTTCTTCCTGTCAACACCTTTTTTCACTTTTTATTTTTTCTCGGGGGGTTCATTTCGCTATATAAAATGAAACTGACTGCAGGATTGTCCCCTTTCATGCATTCCGCAGTCAGTCCTTGATATGTTTCTCCCATATAGTAAAGCAACAGTTTTATACTCTTTTCCGTAACTGCTCTATGTTGCCCGTCACTGCTGCCAGCGCACCCATCAGAGCAGCAGCCAGACCAACCAGCAGAAAATGATTACGTAGTTCTTTTTTCTTCTGTGCGATATACACCTGACGTATTTCTTTCATTTTTCTTTCCCCCGCATTTTTTAAAAATCCCTGGATCGTTCTTTCATCGCCTTTTCGATTTCTCGTTTTGCACTTTTCTCGGCTGCTGCTTCCCGTTTATCGTAGAGCTTCTTCCCTTTGGCCAGCGCCAGTTCTATCTTGATTTTATCTTTTTTAAAATACGCTTTCAACGGCACCAGCGTCAGCCCTTGTTCCTTTGTCTTGCCCAGTAGCCGCATGATTTCTTTTTTATGCATCAGTAATTTACGGGGACGCATAGGTTCCACATTAAAAATGTTTCCCTGCTCATAGGGGCTGATGTGCATCCCATACAAATACAGCTCACCGTTTTCGATTACTGCAAAGCTGTCTTTTAAATTAGCTCGCCCGGCCCGCATCGACTTTACTTCTGTCCCTTTTAATTCTATACCTGCTTCAAAGCTCTCCTCGATGGTATAATCGTGTCTTGCTTTTCTGTTTTCTGTGATGATCTTCATATTATTTTACCACCTCGAAATCAATTTGTCTGTCTTCCACATTTACTCTTGTCAGTCGTACACGGATCTCCTGGCCTAGCTGATATACCTTATGGCTGTGCTCGCCGAATAAAGAAAAACTTTCCGGGCGGAACTGATAAAAATCATCTACTAATGTAGAAATGTGTACCAGCC
The DNA here is from genome assembly GCA_945949655.1 of uncultured Peptococcaceae bacterium. Classification (GTDB taxonomy): domain Bacteria; phylum Bacillota; class Peptococcia; order Peptococcales; family Peptococcaceae; genus UBA7185. The sequence continues at coordinate 5,087 of CAMFFG010000081.1, read as the reverse complement.
CCTCTACCGAATTGTCCAATTGAACAAACAGGCCAAAATTTGTCACACCGCTGATCTTTGCCGTAAAGGTTTCACCTACAAAGGGCTGCATATATTCCACTTTCTTTAAGTCCACACTATCCCGTTCCGCTTCCTCAGCTATTTTTTCCCGCTGAGAGGACTGCGCAGCATAGTGTGCCATTTTCTGTTTTAAGACTTCCGTCCGTTCCTGACTCAATTTTTCGCCATGATGTAACAGTTCTTTGATCACGCGATGGATTGCCAGATCAGGATACCGGCGGATCGGTGAAGTAAAATGAGAATAATACTGGGCCGACAGACCAAAATGTCCTAACGCCTCTGTATCATAGCGGGCGTGCTGCATGGAACGCAACAACACACTGTTGACGATCTGCTCCTCTGGCCGACCGGCTACTTCATTCACAATAGCCTGATATGCTTTCGGATGTACACTGTTTCCTGCACCTTTGATGCTGTACCCTAAGGCCTGTAGAAATTTGTTTACATCCATAACATCTTCCGGTTTTGGTTCTTCATGAACCCGATATAAAAAGGGAACTTCCAGCCAGAAATAATGTTCCCCTACAGTCTCATTGGCACACAGCATAAACTCTTCAATGATTTTGTCGGCAATGCCACTTTCCCGCCACTCGATTCGAACCGGACGGCCTTTTTTATCCAGAATCACTTTACTTTCCGGTGCATGAAACTCTATGGCCCCCCGCCGCAGCCGTTTACGTTCCAGAATACCCTGCAGGGCTTCCATATCTCTCAGCATAGGCAGCAGCACGCCATACTGTGCATGCAATGCTTCATCCGTGGTGGTCAGCAGTTTTGTCACATTTTTATAGGTCATGCGGAAATCCACATGGATCACCGATTCAAAGATCTCATGCGCTACTACAATCCCTTTGCTGTCCACCTCCATCATGCAGGTCATAGCCAGCCGGTCCTCTCCTGCGTTCAGGCTGCACACACCATTGGACAGTTTTTGCGGCAACATGGGAATCACCCGGTCCACCAGATAAATGCTGGTCGCTCGCTCCAAGGCCTCCTGATCTAATATATTGTCTTCTGTCACATAATGTCCTACATCAGCAATATGCACACCTAATAGATAATTCCCATTCTGCAGCCGCTCTACAGATACCGCATCATCCAGATCTTTTGCATCTTCACCGTCAATGGTGATCATCTGCAGGCCACGCAGATCATGGCGTCGGGCCATCTCAGCTGCAGGTATCTGTTCCGGTATAGCCACTGCCGCTTCCAGCACTGCAGCGGGGAATCCCTGCGGCAGATCATGACCAAAAATAATAGAGAGGATATCTACACCCGGCGCATCCTTATAGCCGATAATCTGTACAATTTTCCCCTCCGCACTGCGCGTTTTCTGTGGCCAGCTGGTGATCTCCACCAGCACTTTCATACCATTGCGGGCACCGTTAAAATCATCTTTGGCGACAAAAATATCGCTGCCCAACTTTTTATCATCAGGCACCACAAATCCAAAGTGTTTGCTATTTTCAAAAGTACCCACAACATGCTGCACATTACGCTTTAAAATGCGAATGACTTCTCCTTCAGCCCGAAACTTTGTGCCTGTTCGGCTGTCAAACCCAGCCGGACGTTTGATGCGCACAATTACTTTATCTCCGTTTAGCGCGCCTCCCAGGTCAGAAGCATGGATATAAAGATCCTCCTGCTCCCTGTTCTCTGCAATCAGAAACCCAAAGCCTTTTGGGTGCCGGCTGATGGTGCCGATCAGCAGATTAAACTGCGCCGGCAGTCCATATCGTTTTTTTCTGCTCAACACCAGAGTTCCTTCCGATTCCAGTTCCTGTAAAAGGCCTTTCAAGTGCACCAGCCCTTCCACTGTGTCAACACCCAGTTGCTCAGCCAGTTCCGCTTCACTCAGCGGTCGAACCGCTTCGGTTTCTATGTAGGATACAATTTGTTCTTTGCACAGCATAACGTCACCTCCGCAATCAAAACAACGCACAATTGATTTTTTATATTGTTCGCCCATTACCGCTGATTCTATTCATCTCAGGATGTTTTCATGATACCCTGTTCCATCATAAATTGCAACAAAAAAGAATACCTGCATCTTTGTGTGCCGGTATTCTTCTGCTGAAATCCTGTAACAGAATGCCTTTTCCCTAAAACAAAATCTGTTACTGGCCTATCTCTCTAACACGTTCCTGCATCGCCGGTTTCATCCCATCCTGGCAGCATAACAGTGAATACTGTCCCCTCATTCACGCGACTGGCTACTTTGATCCAGCCACCATGGGCTTCCACCAGGGCTTTGGTAATGGCGAGTCCCAGACCGCTGCCGCCGCTTTCGCGATCACGAGAACGATCGGTACGATAAAACCGCTCAAAAATTTTATCTAATTCCTCAGGTGCGATACCCATGCCCGTATCCTGTACCGAGAACATAAAATTATTTTCTTCCTGCCAGGCCATCACCGTGACCTGCCCACCTTCCGGTGTATAGCGAAATGCATTGTTGACCAGATTCAGGATAATCTGTTTCAGCCGTTTCGGGTCCGCATAGCAGTATTCAGGCGCCCGCTCCAGATCCACTTTCAGATTCAGTCTCCGGCTTTCCGCCTCAGCCTCCAACAGCACATTAAAATCTGCAAAATAATCTCGGAACCGGATCAGCGTTTTATCCAGCATGGCGTGTCCGGCCTCCAGCTTGCTCAGATCCTGCAGTTCATTGACCAGACCTTTCAGGCGGATGACCTCATCGTAGAGCACAACCACATCTTCTGTTTCCAAAGGCTTATTCTGCTCCAATGTGAACTCTAACTTGCTGGCTAAAACCGTCAGCGGTGTCCGCAGTTCGTGGCTGGTATCGGCGATCATCTGCTTGCGTAGCTCTGTATTTCGCTTCAATTCCTGTGCCATCGTATTAAACGAGCGCGACAGATCTCCGATCTCATCGGTACTGTAGATCGGCAAAGGTTCTTCAAAGCTTCCCTCTGCCATACGGCGGGTGGCTTTTGTCAGCTCCCGCAGCGGATGTACGATCCCTACCGACAGACCAATGCCAATGATGATAGCAAACAAGCTGGTAAAAAAGACACCCTTACAGACAGCGCTCATGGCCGATTTGATAAAATCCTGTTCCAGCTGCATAAAAGTGCTGCTGAACAACGCTGCCGGATACAGAATCCCCACCACCTGGTTGTCCACCCGCAGAATATATCCGCGGCTGTATATATCCTGCGGTACCTGCCTGCCAATATAGCTGCTGTCATAGTAATAGAGAATCCGTCCATTTAAATCACTGAGCACCACACCGGATTGCTGCAGATCCACAATGCGTCCCAGATTCTCCACCCCGTTCCAGCTGCCGCCATTGTACGTGTAATAGGTCACAAAAGTCTGCGCCCATTCGTTCAGCATAACCTCATAGGTGTCATACAGATATTCGTCAAACGCATCGCTTGTATTTTCCACACAGAGAATTCCAATCAGAATACCGGCCATCAGCACTATGGTAACCAGTATAATACTGATTTTACTGGTTAGTCTCATAATGATCACCAAATTTATAACCCAATCCATATACGGTCAGGATATAGACTGGTTTTTGCGGGTTAGGCTCTATTTTTTTCCGTAAATTGCTGACATGGGTGTCAATGGCTCGTTCATAACCGGCATAGCTTTCACCCAGCGTGGCATTTAACAGCTGCAATCGGCTGTACGGTCTGCCAATATTCTGACACAAGGTGATCAGAATCGCATATTCTGATGGTGTCAGATCTACGATCTTTCCCTGCTGTTTTACCTCCCTGCGCCCCAGATCGATCTCCAGTGTGCCAAAGGTTAAAATCTCATCGGCAGCAGCCTTGGCCGATCCCGATTTGGTGCGGCGGAGCACTGCTTTGATACGGGCTTTCAGTTCCCGCAGGCTGAACGGTTTGGTAATATAATCGTCTGCCCCCAGTTCCAGCCCCAGCAATTTATCTATTTCCTCATCCCGCGCAGTCACCATAATAATCGGCACATCAGAATCACGGCGAATATGCTTGCACACTTCCAGACCATCCACCTTAGGCAGCATCAGATCCAGAATGACCAGATCCGGTTTCTTTTCTTCAAAAATTGTGATAGCTTCCTCGCCATCCTTGGCCTGCAGGGTATCAAAATCCTCTGCCTGCAGAAACTCCGCAATATTGGCTCTGATATTGGTTTCATCCTCTACAATCAAAATAACGTCTTTCACGGTGTTGGTTCCTCCTCTCCAGTTATCGGAGGCTGCACTGCCACAGGACGCCAGTAGGCTGTTAAAGAATCACTGTGTGCGGCAAAATATGCCTCCCGCTGATTTAAATATACTGCACTATAACTGTTCCAAGCCGGTGCGGTGACATCTTCAAATACCACACCATTGCTCAGAAGCGTTTGTGACGGATTTTTATCTTCCTGCTGCGCGAAGGATGCCGTCAGTGCTTCCGCAAAACTCTCCTGTAACCAGCCTTGCTGCTCTTCGCTTAAGCCATTCCACCAGCTTCCCGTTGTGACCAGCGGCTGCAGACCATAAACAGCCTGCAGATCATATACAGCGACTCCCTCCAGCGCCTTTGTCTGCCCCTTTTGTTTGAGCTGCCCGTACGAGATCCACTGCGGCTGTCCATCGTCCAGCAGATAGAGATATCCATCCGGCACAAAACCAATACCGTAGTATTCCTCCGGCAGCAGCCCCAGCGCCTTTCGCCCGTTTTCTCCTGCTATATAGTCCCGCACCGTCTGCAGACTGGAAAACAGATACGGCTGCTGATACAATGCATACGCAGGCTGCAGCTGATTGGCCGTCTCCGGTAGCAGGCAGGCCATCTCCAGGCTTCCCAGCTTCACATAATCCAGAAAGCTGGCAGCCGTGCTCCATTCCCCTGTGCTATACAGCTGCACGATCATGGTATTGCCCGATTTTTCCTGCAGCAGATGGGCAAAATCCAACAGCTGCTGGTATCCGATGCTGTCCTTCCGGTAGTCCGTGGCTAACCGGATCGCCAGCTTTTGCTCACTTGCCGCAGTCTCTGGAGCAGAAGCACCGTCGCAGGCTGTCA
>CAMFFG010000080.1 GCA_945949655.1 uncultured Peptococcaceae bacterium | reverse complement strand
TGTGGCAGGGCGGCATCTATCTGGGCGCTGGTTTTCTGGCACCCTTTCTCTCCGCAGAGCTTTTAACCGAGATCTCCATCATCGGCGGTATTCTGATCGCCAGTTCCGGCATCGGCATCTTAGGCTTAAAAGACTGCAAAACGCTGAACATGCTGCCTGCTTTACTGATGCCTGCCATCTGGTTCGCCATCAAAGGCGTTGTGGGAATGTAATTGTAATAGATTAGAAAAGCAGTCTCGTCGGAACAGGATATGCCACGTTCCGTCGGACTGCTTTTTCATTTTAAAACCATTTTTCTTCCTCGCAGCTGCGATACAGTTCATCCAGCCTTGTTTCAAGTTCCTCCACCTGGTGAAACAGCTCCACCACCAGATCGACCAGCACCTTGCGCTGCTCCTGCAGATCCCGGATCTTGCCCTCCACGATCTCGTAGCCCTCTCCATACACATTCATTCCGCTCCCTCCCGTCATCATAGTGTATGAAGCAGAGATGCAGAAGGTGACCGTTAGGCCCTCACAGCATAATGCGGTAGCGGTACTTCAGGCGGCTGCCGTTCTGGTAGTCAATATTGTCCGGCGGTACCGGAATAGTGCCCAGTTTTTCTGCGCCCAGCAACTCGCAGGTGCGGATGGAGGGATAGTTATCGGTATCGCAGGTGATATCCACATGATCCATGTGGGAGCGTCGGGCATAGTCCATCAGCAGGCGGCAGGCCCGCACCGCATAGTGATGCCCCTGATACTGCTCATAAATACCATAGCCGATATGGCCCAGCACTTCGGTTTTGTCGCTGTCGCCCACCCGCAGATCACATTGCCCGATGCGGGTCCCGTCCAGCAGGCGGATATTAAAAAACAGGATCGGCATTTCACCCATATCGGGATGGCCCTTGGGCAGCATTTTTGCCAGCGTCAGCTTGATCTGATCATCCCGCATTCCTTCCAGTTCAATCATCGCACACGCCTCTTTTCGTTACAGTTTATTTCCTGCAGTTCTCATTCCACTTTATTATATAAAACCATCGCCAAAATGCAACCACGAAAAATTCCACTTGACGCAATGCATTATTTGCATTATACTAAGTAATGCAAATAATGCATTTGAGGAGATGATAGCATGCTGTTACATTTGGATTTCAGCTGCGACGTTCCCATCTACGTGCAGATCCGCAACCAGATCGTGCTGGGCATTGCCGAAGGGAAACTGTCTGCCGGTGAAAAGCTGCCCACTATCCGCGCTTTGTCGGAAGAATGCGGCATCAATATGATGACCGTCAGCAAGGCTTACCAACTGCTGAAACAGGAAGGCTACATTCATACCGATCGCCGCTCCGGCGCTGTGATCTGCGATCTTCAAAAACCGTCCGGCCCCCGGCCTGAAACCATAGAAGGACTGAAACTGCGGCTCAGCGAACTGCGTCTGGCCGGCATGGAAAAAGAAGAAGCGCTGGAACTATGCCGCAAGCTGTATGAGGAGGGAGAATAGTGAGCGATAATCTGATTTTGTGGGCCTGTGTTATCTGGCTGCCCATTATGATGTATATCCTGCTGAAAAACGAGACAAAGTTCAAGAAAAATATCGCGCTGGGTGTCACTTTGCCACAGGAGGCCCGCAGCGATGAAGTCGTGCTGGCCATTCTATCATCTTTCAAAAAATGGCTGCTTCTGGACTGTGCCGGACTTCTGCTGCTGGCTGTACCCTGCGCTCTGATCCCCGGCCTCGGCAAAGCCATGACCGTATGGCTCATCTGGGTGGATGTCAGCATCGTACTTCCCTATGTGCCTTATGTGTACTATCACAAAAAGCTGAAGTTACTGAAAGAAGACAGAGGCTGGCGACAAAATGGCAGTGCGGTCAGCATTGCTGTACTGCCATCTGCCGATCAGACAGCCCGCTGGCTGTCGCCCTGGCTTTTTCTGCTGCCGCTACTGGTATCCCTGCTACCCATGACCTTTGACCGGGAATACTGGTATCTGTATCTGATCGATGCCTTAACAGTACTGTTCTGCTGGTTCGGTTACCGCTATCTGTACCGCAACAAGTCGGAAGCAGTGGATGACAACATGGCCCTCACCGAAGCGCTCACCCGCATCCGCCGCTACAACTGGGGCAAATGCTGGCTGGTCTGCGCCTGGTTTCTGGCCATTCTGAATATTGCCATCTGGCTGACCCAGCACAATTATCTGCTGTCCCTGATGGGGATCCTGCTATTGAGCGCCATTCTGGTGATAACCGTCATCCGGATCGAGCTGAAAACCCGTCAGCTGCAGGAGACTATGACAGCGCAGAGCGGTACCGATTTCTTTATCGATGAGGATGATAAATGGATCTGGGGCATGTTTTACTATAATCCCAATGACAGCCGTTTAATCATCAATAACCGCGTGGGCATGAACAGCACGGTGAATCTGGCCAAACGATCCGGACAGGTTCTGATGGCCGCCACGGCCCTGTTGCTGTTGGCAATGCCGCTGATGGGAGTCTGGATGGACCATCTGGAATCCACACCGGTAGCGCTGGAGCTGCAGGAAACTACCGTGGTGGCGCTACACACCGGTGTAGAATACGAAATCCCGCTGGATACCATCACCCATCTGGAATATGTGGCCCAGCTGCCGGAAATCGGCCGCGTTGCCGGCACCGGCATGGACACCGTACAGAAGGGCCGTTACAAAACACCGTGGGGCTCAGCCAGTGTGTGCCTGGATCCGCGCACCGGGCCTTATCTCTATCTGGAGACCGATAACGGCAAACGCTACCTCTTTGGCAGCAGTACCAGTGCCCAGACGGAAGAAGTTTACCGACAGCTGGAAGAACAATTAAACTAGCGCATCACAAAAAGCCCGTTTCCACTTATCCCATTGCAACCGGCACGCTTTTGCCGAAACATGGGTCAGGCCAACGGGCTTTCACACATTTTTCTCAGAAAAATATCCTGTATCGTTGCCGTTTTGCTGCCACAACCTGTCGATATATCTTCTCAGAAAACCTGTTCCTATCGTGCTTTTCAAAAATCAGCAGTCCAGTTCCAGCTCCACAGGGCAGTGGTCGCTGCCAAATACCTCAGTATGGATTTTAGCATCCTGCAGCTTTGGCTGCAGACGATCCGATACCAGAAAATAGTCAATGCGCCATCCTGCATTCTTCTCCCGGGCTTTGAACCGATAGGACCACCAGCTATAAATGCCGGTCACATTGGGATAAAAATAACGGAAGCTGTCTGTAAAACCGGACTGCAGCAGCGTGGTCATCTTTTCCCGCTCTTCATCGGTAAAGCCGGCATTGCGGCGGTTGGTCTTCGGATTTTTCAGGTCGATCTCCTGATGAGCCACGTTCAGGTCGCCGCAGACGATGACCGGCTTTTTCCGGTCCAGTTCCAGCAGATAGGCGCGAAAATCGTCCTCCCACTGCATGCGGTAATCCAGCCGGGCCAGTTCATCCTGCGAATTGGGCGTGTACACTGTCACCAGATAGAACTGCTCTAATTCCAGGGTGATCACCCGTCCCTCGTGGTTGTGCTCGTCCTGCGGCAGGCCGTATGTTACCTGCAGCGGTTCCACACGGCTGAAAACAGCTGTGCCCGAATAACCTTTTTTCTCGGCACTGTTCCAGTACTGATGATAGCCGGGCAGTTCCAGCTCCAGCTGACCAGCCTGCATTTTTGTCTCCTGCAGGCAGAAAAAATCGGCGTCAATGGCATGGAAAAAATCCAGAAAGCCTTTGCCCACACAGGCCCGCAGTCCATTTACATTCCAGGATATCAGTTTCATAATTGTCCTCCTTGCTTCGCTGTATTGTTTTTTATTATACCCGCATCTTCCCCGAAAGGAAAGTCGATGACTGTTATAGTTATAAATTATATCACAATAATCTTATTAAATGGGCCAAACCTTTGCATATTTCATAGTTTGGTGTTAAAATAAAAGCAATTAAAAAAACTTTTCACAATCTAAACTATTTGAAAAAAAGACAGGAGTGTAGTATTATGCAGGATTTAAACGCTAATTCTTTTGAAGAACTGATTTATGATGAAGGGAAACCATGTCTGGTTATCTTCTCCAGAAAGAGCTGCCATGTATGCCAGGAAGTTCATCCAATTCTGGACGAAATCGAAGAAGAATACAAAGATAAAGATTTCGGCTTCTATCATGTAGACGTAGAAGATGAAAAAGATCTGTTCAACCGTTTCTCTCTGAAAGGTGTACCACAGGTTCTGTTCTTCAACGATGGTGAATTCTTAGGTAAATTCGCTGGTAAAAAAGATCCAGAAGTTTACACCGATAAAATCGATGAAATTCTGAATGCCTAATTCCTTTTAGAATACGAGAAGGCCTCTGCTGCGGCAGAGGTCTTTTTGTGTGTGCTGAATCAGCAAAGAGATTCTGATAACCGGTATTCGTAATTGGCTCTTACCAAATATGCTGCAGCGCGTTATACTGACTGCAGACAAAAATTAATATACAGCAAGGGGGATCCTTTTATTATGCATTATGTCTATCTTGTCGTCGGCATTCTCACCGAAATCTGCGGCTCTACGCTCCTAAAGTTTACTGATGGCTTTCAGAAAAAATTTCTGGCTGCACTGTGTCTGCTGGCTTACGGTATTGCTTACTACATGGTAGCCCTTTCCATGAAAGTGCTGCCCTTAAATATCGCTTACGCCACCTGGTCCGGCGCCGGCACACTGCTGACCATGATCATCGGTATGGTACTGTTCAAAGAGCGCTTTCGCCTTTCCGGCTACGTTGGACTGGTTCTGCTGTTAGGCGGCATCATCGCGCTGAATCTGCTCTAATATCTCAATGATAAATTTCAACTGACGAAACGAGGTTTTTCTTATCATGCGTGCTTATCTGCAAATGGCCCTGACTGTACTGCTCAGTCTGCTGGGCTCAACCATGCTAAAACTGTCACACGGGTTCACCAATCTCCCACCTACCATGGTGTTTATCATCAGCTACAGTCTGGCCTTTTACTGTTTTGCGCTGGCCTTGCGCACCATTCCTTTATCGGTGGGCTATGCCATCTGGTCCGGTTTCAGCACTGCCGCCAATGCGCTGGTGGGACATTTTTATTTTCACGAAGCGCTGGGACCAGCTAAAGTTTTTGTGCTGTTTATCATCATTCTTGGTATTGTTCTGATCAACAATTCCCGTATTCCTATGGATCCGGCTGCCTATTACAACCGGGCGAGCCAGATCATCCGCTGACTGTCACAGAAATATTCAGTTTTCCTGACAGATTGTTTTCTTCCTCACAGTTTCTGTTCACCGTTTTAACACAAGCATCTGTTATCATAACGGTACCATATCTGAATAGAAAGGGGAACAACATCCATGCAATCTGCAAAAAAGAATCTCCACCGTATTTTACTGGATCTGCTGCTGATGGTCCTGCTGGCATCTCTGTACCGGAAAAACGCCATCTCGCTCACCTACCATGAGATAGCCGGACTGGTTCTGCTGGCCTTCGGTCTGATCCATCTATGGCTGCAGCGCAGATGGTTAAGCGCCATGCTGCAACGCATCAGATCAGCTCTGCTGCCTGCCCAGGCCAAGTGCTACGCTGTGGTGGACTGCGCTTTGCTGCTGGCCCTGCTGTCTGTCATCGGCAGCGGCATCTGTATTTCCAAAGTCCTGTTTTCGGTTACCCTCCCTGGACCCTGGAAAACCATACATTATTTCAGCGCAGCGCTGACGCTGCTTCTGGCTGGCGTGCACACCGGTCTGCACGGCGCTTATCTGGCCGCAAATCTGAAACAGCTGATCCCGTTTCCATCTTGCTGGAAGAAACCTCTGGCTACCGTGCTGTTGGCAGTCTGTTTTTTCTTCGGCGGTTATACCGTTTACGCATCCAGTTTTATCGATTGGCTCACCATGCCGTTTCAGGCAGCTGTTCTGCAAAATGGCTACGGCGCACAAAACCAGCAGCGCCATGGAGCAGCGGACATCGCTCCTGACCAGCAGGCCAAAAACGGTTCCTCCGACGCTGTGCCTCATGACACCGGATCATACCGGCAGCGAGCCTTGCAAAACCCAAAGGGCTCGGGAAATCATCAGAGCGCCTTTTCGCTGGCCAG
>CAMFFG010000079.1 GCA_945949655.1 uncultured Peptococcaceae bacterium | reverse complement strand
CTAAATTGGGAGAAAAGAAATTGGTCGTGCTGGGTATTTTCATTCTGTTGCTTGTTTCCTCTCCATTTCTTGTGGCAACACCAGCTACACCGGTTGCTTTTATTATAGTTGCTATGTGTGTCCGTTGCTGCGGTATGGGCTTCATGCAATTGATTGCTACAAATGCGCAAATGTCCAGTGTACCGGCAGAATTATCCGGTCATGCATCTTCTCTTTCTAACTGGTTTCAGCAGGTGTTGAATGCTTTTATTGTTGCAGCGGCAGGCAGCGTTGCAGATATGCGTGTCACCGCAGCAACAGTTGTTTCTGATTCGCCGGAAAGCCTTGCCTTGGCTTATACCTCCACCACCAATATCATGATGATGGTTTCGTGCATATTACTGATCGCCATCATTCCAATTGCATTGAAATATTTCCGTGGGAAAGATGATTTACCAAAAACAAACTAATAGCCCATGGTATCGATCAAAAAATATTTCCCGGAAAATAAAATCATGTCGAAAAAATTTCCCGTGCAATCATTGCACGGGAAATTTTTTATCCTATCGGGACTTTTTCTTTTACTTTCTATTCCTTTTTGTCCGCATAGCCTGCTTCTATCTCTTTAATCCGACGATACAAATCCGCACAGTTTGGCACTTCAATGTGATGCTTCTGCGCCAGCGGCAGAATGGTACCGGAAAACAACTCCACTTCCGAATACCGGCGGGCCAGTCCATCCTGTCGCATGGATGGCATCCCTTCCGGATTGAGCCCGTCGGCTACGCGCAGCCAGCCCTCTATATCTTCTTCGTTTAAATCGATGCCTTCCGCATTAGCCACCTGCATCACCTCGCGCATGGTGGCGATCATCTTGTCGCGGGCTTCACCGGGCTGCTGTACAGTGGCATAGGTGCCCTCATACACCATCACCACCTGATTGATGCCCGTGTTCAGCATCAGCTTGCTCCACAACTTGCGGATGATCTGCTCCGAATCAGTATACGGAATCTTCGCCGCATCAAACAGTTTGCCCAGCAACTGCAGGGCATCACTGTGGCTGCCGTCAGCCTCGCCCAGCACCAGCACCCCTTTGTTCAGATAGCTGGCCTGATTGCCTTTCTTCACCGCGTCCATTCCCTGGGCGATGCAATATACCACATGAGCCTGGGGAAACGCCTGCTGCAGAATGACCTCGCTGGAGATCCCATTTAACAGCGATACGATCACCGTGCTAGCCTTCACAAAAGGCGCCGCCTCTTTTATCGCTTCCTGCAGGCCGCCAAACTTTACGCCAACCATCAGCACATCCACCGGCACCGCATCGGCGGCGCTGCGATAAACAAAGTCGCAGCGCGTGCCATTGCAGTAGATTCCATCCTGCTGGTAACGCTGGATACGTTCCCTATCGGCAATGATAAAAAAATCCTCCGGCATAGCCTGCCGAAACAAATCACTATATAACACACCCATGGCGCCTAATCCAATCAATGCAACCTTCATGCTATCTCACCTTTCTCTTTACAAGAAAACCACCTACCGGATCATTCGTAAGTGGCTTCTATCTCATTGCAATATCAGTTTCTTTTTTACTTTATCATACAGGCGCACATGCCCTAAAAAGGACAGCACCGTTATGTCCGCGGTATCACAACCTGCATTCGGATCCCTCTGGCATCGTTGGCTGGTTCTGCCGGCAGCGTCGCACTGCCGTTTCGGCATTCCAATTGGCCGATCACAGCCAGACACAGCGCATCTTCTGCATTGCGCCGACCAGCTCCTTGCGGCAGCTGGTCTCTGTATTGCTGCAGCACCATCTGCCGGCCCTGACCTAACAACTGCGGGTAACTTTCCCGCAACACGTTTTTCCATTCATTATGATACAGCAGCAGTTCATCCACTTCCCGCAGCTGCTGGCGCAGTTTCAGCTGCTGCGGCGATATGGTGCGCCCCAGCACCCGAATATTTTCCTCCCGGGCAACAGCATCCGATTCGGCATATACGGCCTGTCTGCAGGGCACCGCCGCAGTATTGCAGCCGTTATGCAGCCGGCGCAGCTCCTGTTCCGGGCGCAGAACCGCATCTTCTGCGCGCTCCGGCAACCCCACCGGCATGGCGATCAGCACGGCATCGGCCTCTTTGTAACGGTTACAGAGATCCAGCAGCGACACATCTCCATCGGTCCCATAACTATTATCCGATAGCACCGCTGCCTGCCACTTTGCTCCGTCATAGAGGATCCCTACCGTCTGCCAGCTGTGATGGATTTCTTCCTGCTGCATCTGTCTGGTCAGCTGTTCAAAAAAGAATAAATACTGCTTTTCCACCGACCAGAAACTGGTAAAGCTGAAACACGGCTCACTGTACAGCACCGGTTCTTCATCGGCCAGCTTTTCGCCCATAAAATGTACAAATTCGTGGTACAGCATGGCGTTATCGATCTCTTTTACCACCCGCTGTTCCCGGGGCCGTATGCCGCCGGGCAGATATTTCTGATAGATCACATCCAGCAGATGGTCCTCCACTGCCACATACTGGCGCAGATTCTTTTTTACCGGCGAGGTGATATCGGCCATGTAGGCTTCGCTGGCGTCATGTAAAAGACAGGCCAGCGCCTGCCGTGCACTGTAACCGCGGGCCAGGGCCTCCTGGGCACAATCCAGACAGTGCTGTCCCACCGAATAAAAATCTGCAAAATGGCCGTTGGCTCTGCCAATGCGAGCCAGCGCATGGGCCACATCCCGCAGATCAATAGCATCAGCATCGGGTGCCAGTGGAGAAAAAGCATGACCGCTGTAGGTTGTAATATAGTCTCTGGTTCTCATACAAGGTCCAACCTTCTTACCATTCCGAAATCTTAACGATAACTGACACCAACCGGGCGTCCGTCATCCTGTTATCTTTTTAGTATACGCAGTTTTCCGCCGTTTGGCAAGATACCGAAACGCTTTCATTTTTCGTTCTTTGCACAAGCTGTGAGCGCTTGCCACCGATTTACACAAAAATTGCGAATGTTTCACGTGAAACATCCGCAATTTTTTATACCCGATGATCTTATAACGGTTTTCGCTTACTGCACCACCAGCATGCGCGGAAAATCTTTGCTGCCCAACCGGCTAGTATCACACTGCGTCGCAACGATTTCCGGTGTCAGCTGGTCCAATGTGATATAGCTGCGCTGCAGATGGACCAGTTCTTCCTGAATACTTTCCTGATTGCGGGCACCCATGTCGATGACCCACAACTCGCAGCGTTTTCCAGCCTGGCAGTTAGCTTTTAAATATTCATACAGCCGCTGGCCCCGCTCCGGCGTATATTCCAGGTTGAGCCGGTAAATATATTTCAGTTTGGTGTAAGCGGTGATATCCACAAACAGATAGCCCACCATCTCCTGCACGATCTCCAGATCGCCCAGATCCTCAATGGCTTCAAATTTTTTATCGCGCCCGTCCGGTTCATGCAGCTTGGGACTCAACAGCGCCGGCATTTCATATTCACTGGCAATAAACTGATATAAATGTATGATAATCCTCTCCCTTTCGCCCAGAATAGAATCTTCTGCTTTTTATTGTATCATATCGGCGCAAAAAGAACAGCATTATTTCTGCATGGAATACAAAAATATTATAGATTCCTATGACGGCGCAGCTTTTCTTTTTCATGCTCTTCTTTTACTTCCCGCATAAGACCGCTTACACCCCGATACGTTGTATTAAAATCCACAAATTTTTTCCCATCATAAAACAAGGTTCCCTGTTCCCCTTCCGTCAGCCGGAAATATTTTTTCTCCTCCAGCACATACAGCTCCAGTGAACTGCCATCCTCCAGTTCAAATGTGGCAAAATACTGCTGCTCCACAGGCTGTGAAGCCATGGAACTTTTCCGCCAGCCTTTTCGTTTGCTTTTCAGTGTTGCTTTTGCCTGCGTTGCTCCGGCATCGGTGGCCCACTGACCATTTTCTTTCAGATAGGCCCGCCCTGTCCACATCAGCACCACTGCAAAAATTACGATAACCATCGCCACAATCCAACTCATATCCAGTCCCATGCGTCTCTCCCTTTATATAGTATTCCCGCTTGATCCGTCATTCTGTTTTCAACACAGTCCGTACATAGTCTCACAAACTTTCCTGCCGCTTTCCGTGCGGAATATGTTTTCATAAGCGGCTTGCACTGCCGCCCGGCCGCAGCCGTCCTCGTACAGATTCACCAGAAAGTCGGCTTCCACCAGGATCTGATAATCCAACCCATCTATCTGGCTGTATGTGTGATGGTGCCCCACCAGATAACAGACCCGCTCTATGATGGCAGGATCAAACTGCAGCCTTTGCAGCATCTGTCTGGCCGGCTCCGGGCCTAATGCCTCCTGCAGCTTTCCGTCACAGCGGCCAAACTGTTCTTCCGCCAGATGAATGCCGATATCGTGTACCAGCGCCGCCGCTTCCAGTGCAGTCTGTGTATCGCTGTCCAACCGCTCTTTTATTCCGATGAATCGCGCCAGCTGATGCACCTTCAGAAAATGCTGCGTGCGTCTGGCATCGCCTTTATCATAATCTATCATTGCTTCCATCAGTTCCATTATGTTTGTCTGCATATCACAAGCCTCCCTGCTGCCATTGTACCACAAGCCATAGCGATCGAAAAGTCACAGGAGCAAATCATATTGTATGCAATAGCAAAAAATTTTTGTCATGACTTGACAAAATCTTATCCTGGTTATATAATCGGATTTAAAAACACCCCCCAGGGGTGTAGGGAATGGAGGCGATGTATCTATGATGGCGGACAAAGCTTATGTGACCAAATTGCTGAAGACAGCCCGCGGTCAGATCGACGGCATCTTAAAAATGGTGGAGGATGACCGCTACTGTATGGATATTTCTCAGCAATTGATGGCCACCGAAGCCATGCTCAACAAGATCAATAAAGAGATCCTCACCGCCCACCTGAAGCATTGCGTCAGCAACGCGCAGACGCAAGCCGAGCGGGATGAAAAAATAGACGAGCTGGTGAACATGCTGGGCAAACTGTTAAAATAAATGGATGCCAATATGTCTGCACAGCACAATGCTGCAGGCACAAAAAATATTTTCTGTGTGTACTGTCTATACATCAGAAGCGCATGTATGGCAATGGATAACTGATTCACGATATGCAAAAACTGTTTCTATTCGAGGTGATTTTTTTGAAAGAAAAATTTGATGTAACAGGAATGACCTGCTCAGCCTGCTCATCGCGGGTGGAAAAATGTGTGCGCCAGCTGGATGGTATGCAGGATGTCACCGTAAATTTGCTGACCAACAGCATGCAGGTCGATTATGATGACAGCCGCTTATCTACCGATGCTATCATCGCAGCGGTCACCCAGGCCGGTTACGGCGCCAGCGTAAAGCAGGAAGGCGCAAGTAATCCCGCAGCTGCTGCATCTTCGCAGAAGCCGCGTGAAAATCCCGTGGAAGCCCAGTTAAAAGAAATGAAGCACCGGCTCATCGTCAGCTTTGTGTTTCTGATCCCGCTGATGTATCTTTCCATGGGCAGCATGGTAGGTCTGCCACTGCCCTACTGGCTTAGTGGCCACGCCAATGCCGTCAGCTTTGCCTTTAGCCAGTTTCTGTTGGCGCTGCCCATCGTCTACGTGAACCGAAAGTTTTACACCAAAGGCTTTCAGACGCTGGCCCACGGTGCGCCCAACATGGATACGCTCATTGCCATCGGCTCCGGCGCGGCTATGGTATACGGCATCTTTGCCATCTACCGCATGAGCTACGGTCTGGGCGCTGGTGATATGGAGCTGGTGGCCCGCTATCATCACGATCTGTATTTTGAATCGGCGGTGATGATTCTGGCTTTGATCACGGTGGGCAAGTATCTGGAGACCCGCTCCAAAGGCAAAACCAGTGAAGCACTGACCCGCTTGATGGACATGGCGCCAAAAACGGCCACGGTGGAACGGAATGGCCAGCAGCTGGAAGTTCCGGTTGAGCAGGTGGTCGTGGGAGATACCGTGCTGGTAAAACCGGGCCAGCGTATTCCGGTGGACGGCGTCATCGCCGAAGGCAGCACCAGTGTGGACCAGTCTGCCATCACCGGTGAAAGCATACCGGT
>CAMFFG010000078.1 GCA_945949655.1 uncultured Peptococcaceae bacterium | reverse complement strand
CCATGACTCCGATTTTGCTGTATTTTTTATGCGGAAGATGCAACCAGAGATGTGCGTTTTCCGACATAACAGATAGAAACCCTTTACGAATTCCGTCAGTCGGGAAATGGAGTGTGAAGAAAATGAAAGATGAAGAGATCGTTCAATTATATTTGATGCGATCAGAACAGGCAATTCATGTTACTGCAAAACAGTACGGCAGTTATCTGCATGCTATTGCCCAGCGGATTCTGTATAACAGGCTGGATGCGGAAGAAGTTGTCAATGATACTTATCATGGGGCCTGGAATGCCATACCGCCAAAACGACCTGACTCCTTGCGATTGTTTCTCTGTCGTATCACACGCAATCTTTCTCTGGATCGTTTGGACTATCTGCTGGCAAAAAAACGCAATGCTGATCTGGAGGTGCTTTTGGAAGAAGTAGAAGATTGTATTCCAACACAGATGGATGTGGAGCAGGCTGTGGAGGAAAAACAGTTTGCAGCTGTTTTGAATCAGTTTTTAAGTACATTAGATAGCCAGAGTCGCATGATTTTTCTGGAGCGTTACTGGTATATCTATTCGGTCAGAGAGATCGCCGCGCATTGGAATTGCTCAGAAAGTAAAGTAAAAAGTAATTTATTTCGTACCAGAAAAAAATTGAAACTATATTTGGAACAGGAGGGACTAGCGCCGTGAAACGAGAGATACAATTTTTACAGGCAATGAATGATATCGAGGATTCGTATCTGTCAGAAGTAGAGGCACATATCAATCCGGAAAAAC
Source organism: uncultured Peptococcaceae bacterium (assembly GCA_945949655.1). Classification (GTDB taxonomy): domain Bacteria; phylum Bacillota; class Peptococcia; order Peptococcales; family Peptococcaceae; genus UBA7185. The sequence continues at coordinate 5,386 of CAMFFG010000078.1, read as the reverse complement.
AGAAAAAAAGGAATCCAAAATCTGTTCGCTGGCTATTGATTGCCCTTGCTGTTTTAGTTTGCCTTTCGGCCAGTGCCTATGCTGCTATACAGTGGAATCCTTTTTTTATGGAAAAGTTTCATCCTTCTGATGCTATTATACAGAAAACCAGATCTATTGTGCAGAATGTACAGGCTGTTTCTCAGTGCGGTGATATTACCCTGCGGGTGGAACAAACCGTCGGAGATGAGAATATTCTCTACATCAAACTGGATGTATTGCTGCCGGAAGGAAGTACCTGGAGGGATGTTGCATCGAAAGAGCTTGTAGAAGAAGCGGATAATATTTTAATTCAGCCAGAATCCTGGTATATCTATCAGACGGCTATTTCCTGGGATGAAATTTCCGGTATGACTGCAGCGGAAATAAAAGAAAAGCTGGCGGAAAAACAAATCGGAACGTCGTTCGGCAGTTCGTCTGAGTCAGTTAGCTGCGATTCCAGTGGTTATACCATGCTACTACAGTTCACTGCGCAAGATCAGCAATGGAATGATGATGGGATCACCTTGCTGATTCCATCTTTTATTTCCAATCGGTATGGTCAGACCTATTCTGTACTGGAAGGTCCTTTTGTAATCAGCTGGAAACCAGAAAACAGTGGAATACACTATGAATTTACCATGGAAAATAAAAAGGATCATCGCCCCATTGGCAGGGTATATCTCTCACCATTTCAATTACAGGTGCAATACAAATATGATGCGCTGTCTGTTTCAGGCCGCAGTGCAAAACCGTACGCAACCAGCGAAGAATTCCAGAATGATATTATTCTGCATTTCAGAGATGGAACAGAGAAAAAAGGAGACGCTTTAAGCAAAAATGCTTCCGTAACTTTTGGTGCGCAATGGGGTTCCTATCATGTAACATTTGGCACCATTCTGGATCTTGATACTGTGGAGTCTGTGCAGGTGGGACCTTATATCTACAGACTGGAGGAATAAATAAATGGCAAAGCGCTATATCCAAATTTGGATGCAGTACTTTGCCATCTTTTGCAAGTACAAAAATGATTATTCCCCGGAAAATACTGGGATCATTTTACTCCAAACAGAAGAAAAGACCTCTGCCGGTAAGTCTTTTTCTTACACAGCAGAGGTCTTTCTGTTGGCGTAAATCTGCACTGCCACAAAAAATCAGCCTGCGACAGGTATTTTTCTATTTTCTGTGGCATACAGTGTTACAAATGGATTAGCAGCAGCCGTTGCCAGCAAAACCGAAGATCAGGAACAGGAAGATCACAAAGATAATGATCCACCAGATCCAGCTCCAGCTGCCGTTGCCAAATCCGCCGCAGTTGTTGCAGCCACAGTTGTTGCAACCGCAGCCGTTGTTAAAGTTGCCAAAGTTGCTGGCGCAACCGCAACCGTTGTCACATTCATTAAAGCTTCCGCAGCCACAGGACGATACTTGCTGTTCATTCATAGTAAAAACCTCCTAAATTTATCTGTGATTTGTGTTTGCTGTCGGGACTCAACAGGCAAACAGCCATTTCAATAACCAGAGGATTACAATCAACATCAGCATGTTTTCAAAATAGTAGTAGCTCAATGCTCTCAGAGCGCAATAATCCCCCATTGGAATCCATCCCTTCAGAAATACCTGGTTGTTGACTGGCAGACCGGATCACAGCCTGCCGGATAAGCGGGCATACTTGTTATCGCGGGCCGGGCGGACGCCGGTACAGATTACGGGGTGTACGGCGTAACTGCTGCCGCAGCCGCTCCGTGCTGGAAGCAAATTTCTCAATAAACGGATAAAACTCTTCCAGTGCACTCAACAGATGATCCACACTGTCTGCAAAACCGCGCATACTGGTTGTGGTACTTTTCAGATGGTCTACCGTGCGGACCAGTGGTTCTGTTGCCCGTTCTTCCGTCATTAGCAGCCGCAGTTGGTATTGCAGCCACAGCCACAACCGCAGTTGCTGCCACCAAAGATACCGCAGCTAAACAGCCATCTTAACAACCAGATGATGATGATCAGCATAATCAGTGTTTCAAAAAAGCTGCCGTTGCAGCCGCCGCCAAAACCAAAGCCACAGCAGTTGTCGTCGCAGCAGCAGTTATTTCCGTTACCCCAACCTAAACCAAACTGACTTGTTAAATTTTCAGACATAATGATTTCCTCCTTTGATTTTTAGTTCGGAGTGTTTCCCTCACTCACATTACTATCCTATGTGGAAATGGCAAAAGGGTGAAAATAAATCGAAAAAAATTTCAGAAAGGAGGGAAGTTTATGCCAGAACAGCCAGAACAGCCTGCTATGCCGGGCAGTCTGCAGGATCTCAAGCTGCTGGTGCAGCAGTTCGAGATGTTTCTGCCCGAGGATAAGCGGGCCGTGATCCAGAACACCATTGCGCAGCTGGAAGCTACCGGCGGTGTGCAAAGCGAAGCGCAGGGGCAGGAGATCCTGCGGAATCTGATGCAGGCTTTGGGCTTAACCGGACTGCAGAAGTAAACAGCTTCTTCCATTCGCGTCTGACTGTGGATGGAGGAGGTAGAGGACAAGCTCTGCCGTTGACAGACAGTTTGAAACAGGCGGAAAACAGCCTGACTCTGATGACAAAGCGAAGGAAAGGGGGCGTGGGGCGATCTTGAAAAAAATGATTCTGTTTCACAGTATTCTGGTTCTGGGCGGAATGGTATCGGGCGTAATCGCCTTTTTCTGTCTGCCGGAAGAACAGGTTCTGGCACTGCAGCAGTATCTGCTGGTGCAGATGCAGGAGCTGACCGGGACAGCTACTTTGGCGGAAGCAGCAGGCCGCATCCTGCGTGCCAATGGGATGGATCTGATACGGCTTTATCTGTCCGGTGCCTGTCTGGCCGGGCTGCCGCTGTTATTATTGATGCTGTTTTTAAAAGGATTTTCCTTTGGTTTTACGGCCTGCTTTCTGCTGGGACATTCTATCCTGCTGCTTTTCACCCGTCTGCTGTATTTTCCTTTGCTGATCGGAGCGGCAGCACTGGGCTGCCGTTTTAACCTTCTTATGCTGCAGAACCGTCTCAGCAGCCCTTTGCGGCAGCTGCTGCAGTATACCATTGCTTTTGGCGGCCTGCTGCTACTGGCGCTGCTGTGCAGTTATATCGATGGCCTGAGCTGCTGCCATTATCTGCAGCAGTTGCAGTAAAGGGCGCCTGCTTTTTTATCTGGACATTTGGCAAAAAAATCGTTACACTGATAAGAGCGGACAGGAACAGATCATCTTCCTGCAGCGTTAGAAAGGGAGAAAAGGACGTGACAGAATATGCTGGAGAAGGCCATCGACGATTATATCGTTTATCTGACCGTGGAGAAGGGGGCTTCCCGCAATACCATTGAGGCATACAGCAACGATGTGCGCAAGCTGGCAGACTATTTAAGCGGAGAAAAGGTGGTCAGCTGGAATCAGGTGGATTCGTACCACATACGGGGCTATCTGGCCCATATGCAGCAGGAAGCGGTGACCAACACCACCAGAGCCCGCAATGTAGCCGCATTAAAAAGTTTTTTTCGTTTTCTTTATCTGGAAAAGTACACCGACAGCAACCTGGGGGAACTGCTGGACACGCCCCGCAAGGAAAAAGTGCTGCCCAAATATCTGACGCTGGAAGAAGTGGAACAGCTGCTGGATGCGCCAGATGTAACAACACCCAATGGCTGTCGGGATAAAGCCATGCTGGAGTTGCTCTACGCCACCGGGCTGCGAGTCACAGAGCTGATCACGCTGCGTCTGCAGGATATCAGTTTTGAAATGGCTTATGTGCGTTGTTTCGGCAAAGGGGCCAAGGAGCGGGTCATCCCGCTGGGTCGCTATGCGCTAGAGGCTTTGGAGCATTACATCAATGTCTGCCGTCCCAAAGTGGCCAACTGCTGGCAGACCGATATTTTATTTCTCAACAAAAGCGGCAAAGGTCTGACGCGTCAGGGCTTCTGGAAGCTCATCAAAAAATACGGCCGGGAAGCCGGTATCACCGCTGATCTGACACCCCATGTGCTGCGGCATTCCTTCGCCACCCATCTGCTGTCCAACGGTGCCGATCTGCGCGCCATTCAGGAAATGCTGGGACATGCCGATATCGCCACCACCCAGATCTATACCCATCTTCTGGGGGATCAGATGCTGGAAGTGTATCAGAACGCCCACCCGCGGGCCAAAGCGCCAAAGGACGGGCCAGACCAATAATCCGATTATAATATGTTGTGCTTTTTGCTGCAGCCTGCCAGAAATGTTTCACGTGAAACACTCTGTAAAAAGTAAGATATTTTGTTATTTCTTTTGCCTGTATCCGAAGATTCTGAATATAAATTTTCATAAAATCAATCAGGATTTCGTCAGCCTCTGTCAGTACATGAGTATCCGGATACAGCACATAGGTTGGTGAAGTGATATCCTGTAATGGGAGAAAAGCGACACTGGGATATACGGTATGCACCTTAGGCAATGCGAAGTCTAGTAATTTACAAAAAGTATTGTTTTGTACAACAAATGATAATAATTGATAGACATTAGAAGAAATCATACTGAAATCTTCATCATATGTATAGGACGCATAGGCAGACGAGAGAATTGCACAGTCGCTTTTAGTTTTCTCACCGTTGATCCGCGTTTCATCAATCGGATTCATATTTTTATTGCAGGCAAGATAAACATTATTCTTTCCCAATGAAATTTTTTGCAGGGAAGTATGATCCGGAAGGCGTAATTCATCCTGAGACAATTCGAGACCCCAGAAGCATAACGCATCCTTATCAAAATAGGTTTTGTTTAACTTGTTGGTCTTATCATAAATGGACAGTTTAATATTTGGTGCAATTTTTTGAAAGCTGTCTACAATATCATTGGCATACAGGGACAAACAGGGAGATAAAAAAGCTTTACATACTGTGCACTTCCGACTGACAGCACTTTTATGACGGTGAAAATGATTTTTCATGGTATCGTATTCTAGCAGGATGTTTTTTGCATGTAATTCATTATAGCATAAGAAAAGATAACAGAAAACAAAATTAAGCCATGCAGATGCCGTTTGCCGGCATAAATAGTTCTATAAAACCTGCAGAGCTTTTTTCTTTAATCAGGAAGAAACGGTTCTGCAGGTTTTTTATTATCCAGACAATTCTTGCTCATTATTTTTTGTAAAACGCGCTTTCTTTTGTGATAGAACTGGTGGGAGCAGAGTTATGCTACTATATAAAAAGAATGATGTATGTATAAATAAATTCTAATATTTGCTGAAAGGAAGCGATAGTATGTTGAGGCGTAAAGGACTGACGGACAAAGTATTGCTACTGGGTGTGGACGGCATGGATCCTCGTTTTACAAAACGGTTGGTGGATGAGGGCAAAATGCCGAATGTAAAAAAACTGA
>CAMFFG010000077.1 GCA_945949655.1 uncultured Peptococcaceae bacterium | reverse complement strand
TTTCACCTGCTTTCAGATTTTCTTGCTGCCTGCCGCCTTGTCCAGACGATTCATCAGCGCAACACCAATATGTTCTGCAGGGAAATCTTCTGTATAGATCGCCTCCACATCAGAATCGTCAAAATATCGCAGAGCCGCGAACAGGTTGCAGGCAATCTGTTTCAGATCATCACGGGAGCCTAAATTAACCACCAGATTTTCATCGGCGTTCTGCAGCAGACGCAGCGTCTGACGGGACAGCATCACACCGGCCCGCCCCTTGTGCACTTCCAGCCTGTGATCGATTTTTTCGGCAATCTCTTCTGGTGTACCGGTGCAGATATACACTGGCGCTTCCGGCGCATAGTGGGTATATTTCATGCCAGGCGCCCGCGGTGTTTCTACTGTTGAACCATGCGGCGTCGCATAAATCACCGGCTCACTGGTCACTGCTTCCAGCTGTTCTCGCGTAATACCGCCGGGCCGCAGGATCACCGGCGCATTTCCGCTCACATCCAACACGGTGGATTCCACCCCCACTGCGCAGCTGCCGCCAGATACGATGGCTGCGATACGACCAGACAGATCGTGTTCTACATGGGATACCGCTGTAGGGCTTGGTTTTCCGGATAAATTAGCGCTGGGAGCAGCAATGGGCAGATCAGCCATCCGCAACAGACGCAATGCGACCGGATGATTTGGCATACGAACTGCCACTGTATCCAGTCCTCCTGTCACACAGTCCGGTACAGCACCGGGCCGTCGATGAAAAATAATAGTGAGCGGCCCCGGCCAGAATGCGTCCATCAGTTTTTCTGCCGTTTCAGAAATCTGGTCTGTCAGCATCTCCAGCTGTGCGCGGTCATAAATATGCACGATCAGCGGATTATCAGAAGGACGGCCCTTGGCGGCATAAATTTTACGCGCCGCATCTGCATCCAGCGCATTGGCACCCAGGCCATAAACTGTTTCGGTAGGGAAAGCCACAGTTTCACCGGCCCGAAGCAATCTGGCTGCTTCCTGCAGATCTCGTTCCTGTTCTCCTCGTAACAATTTTGTTTCCATAGTTTCTGCCTCTCTCATCTCAGTACCATAAACCTTTATCAGCTATTCGAAAGCGACAGAGCAAGCAGTTGCCCAATCACATTACTGCCTCTATTATATCATCTTTTTGCAAAGCGGCACGATTTTTTCTGCACAATCCCGCCGGTTTTAAAAGATATAATTTATACTGTATGCTACATGGCTTCCATGAAACGGCGTTCCATTTCTTCTTTTTCTTTTTCAACATCGGGATCCAGATTACAGATGCGTAGCAGCACACTGTACATCAGTTTTAAGCCGTTCTGGATAGCCTCATCTGAAACCGCTTCTTTTTTATTGTGGCTAATACCTTTTTCACAAGGCACAAAGAACATGGTTGCTCTGGTCAGACCAGCCATATACATGGTGTCATGCCCGGCGCCGCTGACCATGTGCAGGAAAGTGAGCCGGTTAGGCAGGCACTGTTCCACCAACAGCTCTGCCATGTCATCATCCAGCCGCACTGGCGTTTCCTGACTCAGAATAGCCGGTTCGATCCGCAGTTTGCGTTCTGCTGCGATGCGCTCTAATTCTTCATGGAGCTTGCCCACCACTTCGGACATTATTTCTTTGTCAATGCCACGGATATCCACAAAAAGTTCTACATGGCCAGGCACAATATTGATTGCTTCATTTATAACATCGCATTTACCTACTGTAGCGACAATGCGCTGGCTGCTGTACTGCCGCCCCAGATTTTCTACCGCCAGAATCACCTCGGCCGCGCCGGTCAGAGCATCATTACGGGATCCCATGGGGCATGCACCGGAATGGGCCGCTGTTCCTTCCACCGTGATTTTCAGGCGATATGGCGCTGCGATATGACCAACAATGCCGATATCGGTGTTTCGTTCTTGCAGCACCGGACCCTGTTCAATGTGCATTTCGATAAAACCGAAAGCATTTTTAATATACTTTCTTTCCTGGAACAGGTTGTCCGGATTGCCGCCCAGCTCCCGGATGGCATCATAGGCGCTGATCCCATCTTTATCCACACAGCTTTTCAGCTTTTCGCCATTCAGCTGTTCTGCCAGCAGTTTGCTGCCGATGGTGGCACAGTTAAAGCGACTGGATTCCTCACAGCGGAACACGATCAGCGTTACAGTACGGCGCTGCGGTGCACCGTCCAGCAGACGCATAGCGTGAAAGGCAGTCATAACACCTAACAGGCCATCGTATTTTCCCCCATCAGGCACACTGTCCATGTGAGAACCCAGAATCAGCGGCGGCATTTTTTCATTGCCGTCGTCGGTGCCACGGCGGGTGATCCATAAGTTTCCGGCGCCGTCCCATTTTACTTCAAATCCTGCCTCCTCTGCCATTTTCGCCAGCAGCCCGTGTGCCTGCTGGTCGGCCTCGGTGTAAGCCAGACGATCCACACCGCCGGTATTATTCTGCCCGATTTCCGCCAGAGCAGCAAAGTCTTTCTGATATTGCTCCCAGTTTAATTGTTCTGTAGAAACGCCTCGTTTCATCTTCCTGTCTCCTTTGTCTGTTTTCTTTTTTATAAAGTTTTTCCCGTCACTGCATGTCAGTGCCAGGACAAATTTTCTTCTGTTATAATTATTTCACTTTTCCCGCTGATACTCCTGCATTTTATCATATTTCCAGTGTTGTGCCAAAGACTTCCCCGCAATTTTATAAAAATAACGCTATTTTATGATAAGTTTTGTGTCCATTTAGTAACACTATGGTTACAAAACCGTCTTTTCCCTTTCCCTTTTGGAAAAATTGTGCTAGAATAGGGTCGCGTAAAAAATTACTTTTCAGCGCAAATATATTTTGGTTTTTCTTATCATTGCAGCATATAACGAAGACACAAGGAACTCCAACGAAAAGAAAGGTGGCGGTTTGCAGATTTTATCTGCGTAACGTATGAACAATCTGACGGCAAAGTTCATGAAATTTATTGAAAGCAACGGATCTAAAAAATATTTCTTCGGTGGCATTGCAGTTGCCATTCTAATCTTATTTGCATGTACATTTTCTTTGAGTACTTCCTACGCAGTCGTAATTGACGGAAAAACAGCGGGACATGTCAGCTCCGCAACGGCTTTGAATCAGGCTATGGCAGCAGCCAAAGAAAAAGCACAGCAGGAAAGCGGTATGGAAATCACCGGCCCCTACAATACAGTGAAAGCAGAAGTAAGTCACAGTCTGTTTACCTCTACCATGAGCTATAACGAACTGAAAACCCTGCTGGAAGAAAAAGTGGAATGGCTGGCCCCGGGCGCTGTGTTAAATGTAAATAACGGCGAGATCCAGTTTGCAGTGGCCACAGAAGAAGACGGCCAGAAAGTGCTGGACAAGTTAAAAGAAACTGCTACGGCCAATGTGGACGCCAGCGTGGTAAAATCGGTTGATTTTCAGGAAGAAGTTAGCGTGGAAGCTGCCAATGTAAAGGTTTCTGAAATTCAGTCTGTAGATAAAATCATCGAACAGATCCAGGAAGGCAAAGAAGAAGTTAAGACGCATGTTGTAGAAGAAGGCGAATCCTTCTGGATGATCGCCCACAATAATAATATGTCGGTAGATGAACTGCAGAAATTAAATGCAGATATTGTTCCAGAAAGATTGCAGATCGGTCAGGAAATTTCTCTGACCAAGCAGGAGCCGCTGGTGAGCGTGGTTATTACAAAAGAGGTGACTGTGGAAGAAAGCATTGCACACAGCACCGAATATAAAGATACATCTTCTCTTTTAAAAGGCGAAACCAAAGTTGTCACCAAGGGTTCTGACGGGAAAAAAGAAGTAACTTACGAAGTGAAAGAAGCCAATGGCTCTACCATAGAAAAGAATGTAATCAATGAAGTGGTCGTTGCGGAACCAGTAACAGAAGTGGTAAACAGAGGCACCGGTTCCATTCAGTTATCCTCCCGTTCTGCTTCCAACAGCAACGGTGGTAGCGGTGTACTGGCCTGGCCGCTGAGCAGCAATAAAATCACATCGCCTTACGGTACCAGAAGCCGTGGTTTCCACTCCGGGATCGACCTGCAGGCCAAAACAGGAACTTCCGTTTACGCATCTGCAGGCGGTAAAGTGGTGCTGGCAAGCTGGTACTATGGATACGGCAACTGCATTGTGATCGATCATGGCAATGGCATTAAAACAAGATACGCCCATCTGTCTTCTTACAAAGTCAAAGTTGGCGACACTGTTTCCCGCGGTCAGCTGATTGCACTGTCGGGCAACACCGGCAACAGTACCGGGCCTCATCTGCACTTTGAAGTGATCGTCAACGGTAGCACCAAAAACCCGGTAAATTATCTGAAATAGCAATAGTTTTACAGGGGTTTACGAAATTGCAATAAAATCTAAACACGAAATTAAATGCACAGGAATTGCTCCTGTGCATTTTTTATGCTATGATACTGTAAAATGGTAGTATTGGTTTACCGATTTCTATAGAAAACAAGGAGGACTCCCTATGTATGAAGTACTGATTATCGGCGCCGGCCCTGCCGGTATGACGGCTGCGATCTACGCAGCCCGCGCAGGTTACAAAACTGCAATTCTGGAACATGGTGTACCTGGCGGACAGGCCGCTACCACCGATATGATTGAAAACTATCCCGGCTTTCCAGAAGGAATTTCCGGCCCGGAGCTGATGATGAAATTTTTTGAACAGACCCAAACCTTTGGCGTGGAAATGATTTACGAACAGGTACAGTCGGTGGAACTGACCGGCGATATCAAACGGGTCACCACAGATAAGCAGACCTTAGAGGCCAAAACAGTGGTGATCGCTTCCGGCGCCAAACCAAGAACACTGGGTGTTGCCAACGAAGGACGCCTACGCGGCCGTGGTGTATCCTACTGTGCTACCTGTGACGGATTTTTCTTTAAAGACCAGCCAGTGGCCGTAGTAGGCGGTGGTGATACCGCAGTGGAAGAAGCCATGTATCTGACTAAAATGTGCTCCAGCGTTACCCTGATCCATCGCCGGGATGAACTGCGGGCCAATAAACTGGCACAGAGCCGTGCGTTTGCCAATGATAAGCTGCACATTATTTATGATACGGTTGTTGACGAAATCGTCGGCGACGAAAAGGTTACCCAGTTAAAGCTGCGCAATAAAAAGACAGATGCCACCAGTACCCTGGATGTCAATGGTGTGTTTATTTTTGTCGGCTATCTGCCCAATGACGCTTTCCTGCCACCAGAACTGGAAGTGAACGAACAGGGTTATATTATCACCGACGAAGAAATGGCTACCAATATTCCCGGCGTGTTTGCCGTTGGTGATGTACGCCAGAAAAAACTGCGTCAGGTTACCACGGCAGTGGGCGATGGCGGTGCGGTGATGCACGGAATTGAAGAATATCTCAGAGCCTGATTTTCTGGAGGACCGATCTATGTATTATAACAAAAAGAAACAGAGCAAAATGCAGAAGATCCTGCTGATCATCCTGGTGGCTATGCTTTCCATTGGTCTGCTGCTGCCATCTTTCCTCTCGCTTCTTTATTATTAGATATAAATATTTTCCAAAAAGCAAAAATCTGCCGTGTGTTCAACCTGCGGCAGATTTTTGCTTTTACAGAATACTGACAGTTGCTATTGACTCATACTTTTGATCCATACTTTGCTGTGGTCATCCACGCTGTTCCTGTTCCTCTATTCCAACGGCCTGTGCTGATTCCTCCGCTTTTTGCTGCAGTTCTTCTGCTTCCGCTGGCACCATGATATCATAAGCTTTTGGCACCACATGAATATGCACATTCCGCAGATTGCCACCAAACTCTCCATCCAGTGTCCAGGAGATCTCTTCTGCGGAGAAAATCCGCACCTCACTGGTATGAAATGCATACAGGCAGGGATTATCCAAATCATTCAGCAGAAGGGCTGCAATGGCCCCCTGCAGTTCCAGCGGATTGCGAGGTTTTTTTACCAGCAGCACTTCCAGCAGACCATCATCCATGGATACATTGGCACCCACATTCATCTTAAACCCGCCGACCGATGTAGAGTTGGACACCATACCGTAAATAGACTCCCCACTGATCTTTCCTCCGCTGTGCTCCACAATCAGCTGATAGGTTTTAATCTCAGCAAGATGTTTGATGCCTTCCAGAATATAGGCAGCCCGGCCCAGCGCATTTTTGAACTGCTGCGGCGTAGAATAGCTCACCTCAGTAAAAGCGCAAAAGGCCG
>CAMFFG010000076.1 GCA_945949655.1 uncultured Peptococcaceae bacterium | reverse complement strand
CGCAGATCAGACCGCCGCCTACCTGTACTTTACCAATCAAAGTAACATTAGCAGCTTTTACCATAGCATCCGCAGCTTCGATAGAAGGTACCAGACCTTTTGTTTCAACCATGCCTAATGCTTGCATTGTAGCCATTGACATACACTCCTTTTTCTATACTGTAAGTTATCTTTTTATCCGATCGGCTTTTCTTAGCCCAGGGTTGGCAGAATTTCTTCTACTTCGTCATGTGGACGTGGGATTACATGTACGAAGATCAGTTCGCCAACACGTTCAGCAGCGGCAGCACCTGCATCTACAGCAGCTTTTACAGCCCCTACATCACCGCGTACCATTACATCTACCAGACCGGCACCGATGTGTTCTTTCCCGATCAGAGTAACGTTAGCAGCTTTCACCATAGCGTCAGCAGCTTCGATAGCAGCTACTACACCTTTTGTTTCGATCATACCTAAAGCCTGCATTGTAGCCATAATATAAATTCCTCCTCAAATATTTTACAATATTTTGAATTATTTTTGATCTTATTGCTTACGCGTTCTGTAAGCGTTCGATGATTTTGCGAACCAGTTCATCCATCTGGCTGTCATTCAGAGATGCATTTGCAGCTGGGGCAGCAGGAGCAGCCGGAGCGGCAGCAGCATTGTTGCGCATTACGCAGATACCGCTGGAGCAGTCTGGCAGCGTAGCGCGGATATCTTCAATTTCCAGTGCGCCGATTGCAACATAACGCAGGTTCAGCAGCTGCATTGGACCAACGTTTTCCGATGTAGCAGAACCACCGATTGCGCCGCAGCCCAGTGTCAGGGATGGCATTAATGCAGTGCTTGCACCGATACCGCCCAGTGTACTTGGGGTGTTTACGCAGATACGGGATACTGGAACACGTTTTGCGAAGTATTCTACCATATCCTGGTTGTTGGTGTGCATGGAGAAGGTATGACCTTTCCCTTCATAGCTCAGAATCATGCATACTTTTTCACAGATGTCTTTGTAATCCTTCCCTGTGTAGAAGCCAAGGATCGGAGCCAGTTTTTCATTGGAGTATGGATGGCCGCGGCCAACGCCGTCTTCTTTGGCAACCAGTACACGGGCACCGGCTGGAACTTCCAGGCCTGCCAGACTGGCGATGGTCTGTACGCTCTTACCAACGATCTGTGGGTTCATGGTGCCGTTGGCACGCAGAATGAATCTGCCCAGTTTTGCACTTTCTTCATCGCTCAGGAAGTAAGCACCCTGTCTTTCCATTTCAGCCTGAACAGCTGGTTTGTAATCTTCTTCACAGATGATAGACTGTTCAGAAGCGCAGATGGTGCCATTATCAAATGTTTTGGAATCCATGATCCGTTTTACAGCCAAGGCCAGGTCAGCACTCTTATCGATGAAGGCAGGACCGTTACCAGGACCTACGCCGATTGCCGGGTTACCGGAGGAATAAGCTGCATGAACCATTGCAGAGCCACCAGTAGCCAGAATCATTGCGGCATCCGGATGTTTCATCAGGGTTTCGGTAGCCTGTCTGGTTGGAATGCTGATGCAGGAAACCAGATTTTCGTTGCCGCCTACTTCTGCGATTGCCTGACGGATCACTTTTACAGCTTCCTGGATGCAGCGCAATGCAGATGGATGCGGGGAGAATACGATCGAGTTACCGGATTTGATTGCAATTTCAGCTTTGAAGAATACGGTGGAGGTTGGGTTGGTGGATGGAACGATACCAGCTACAACACCCAGAGGCACTGCGATTGTGATCAGGCCTTTTTCTTCGTCTCTGTCAATTACACCGATTGTTTTCATATCTTTGATAGCGTTATAAACATTGTAGCTACCAAATACATTTTTCACTACTTTGTCTTCTACGATACCGAAGCCAGTATCTTCATTTGCCATCACAGCCAGACGAGCCGCATTGCGAACGCCAGCGTCAGCAATGGATTTTACAATGCGATCCACTTCTTCCTGGCTTTTTTCAGCCAGTTCTGCCTGTGCTTCTTTTGCTGCACTTACCAAGTCACGAACTTCCTGTACAGACAAAAGGTCTTTGTCAAAAAGTTGCATAAATCAACACTCCTGTTCTAAGTATTTACAAATAGAAGCTATTAAGTCTTCTTTTTTGCCAAATCTGATTTCCTTCCGTGTCATATTTGTGATGTTCAGATCACGGGCGATGGTCCGCAAGTCTTTTACGGTCATACCACCCAGCACTTCCGGAGTGAGAGTTTCCTTCTGAGCCTTCAGATCGGTTTGGGGTTCCTGTTCAGCCGGTTCTTCCACAGCTGGTTCCTGTTCTGGCTCTTCCGCCTGTGATGATTCGGTCACAGCAGCTTCTGGTGCATCACCAGAAGGCTGAGGAGCGGAAGGCGGCTCGGAAGCCGACGGTTGCGTAGGAGCCGGTGGGGTCAGCATTGCATCTACCTCCTCGTGAGGACGAGGAATAACATGTACATACAGAACCTGCCCGACCTGTTCTGCTGCAGCATCCATTGCGGCCTGTACCGCAGCCACATCACCAGTTACCGTTAAGGATACGATACCTTTATCGATTTTGCTGATCTGCTGAAACGATACCTCCGCAGTTTTCAGTGCAGTGTCCAGCGCTACTACTGCAGGACAATATCCTAAGAGCTCAATTAAACCTAACGCTTTCATATTTCACCTCCATCGGACATCGGGAATTTGCTTTCATGCTTTGATCATGTCCAATTCCACCATGCAGTCCAGTCTGTTTGATCAGGCTACCACCTCCTGCATCTCTGCATTTCAGGTCCACCCTCATACCATCCAGCAGTCTCTGTTTCTGTTGCATCGTATGAGGGCAGACATTAACGGAACAGCTATGTGATTGACTGTTCCGAACATACACAAAATAATAACTAGGCGTTTCGCTCCCGTTTGGGATATCCCAGATATTCCAGAAAGTCGTCGAATCCGGTTCCTGCTACGCTGCTGGTTACAAACAGCTTGCTGGCCCCAGCCATGAGCAGATATTTTTTGGCCGCCTCGATCTGTTTTTCGGTGGCGATATCGCTTTTGGTCACAACGCCGATGGCCGGTTTGGCGAACATACTGGAATAGGCAGGCCAGAACATGGTGCCGTTTTCGGTGGCATCCTGCACCAGCACAATGATATCTGCATCGGCGGCCGTGGTTGTCAGAGAGCCGCGGAATCTTCTGCTTTCCAGGTATTCACCGGGTGTATCGATCAGGTTTTCATTGATCACCTGTACTGTCTGTGTTTTGTGATAGTGCAGGTCTTCCTGGGAAATATACTGGCACATGGTCGTTTTTCCGGCAGTAGACCGGCCAATCAGGATGACCCGTTTGGGGCCGCCGTTTGCTTTTTCTGTTTTTGCCATAGCAGCCTCCTCAGCTTCTGGTAAAATCAGCAGCAGCGGTAAAGCCCATCTGATCACAAAGTACATGCATGACTTCCTGCATGGAAGCCTCTACAGCAGCAACATCACCGGTAATAACCAGACTGCCGTTAAAGCGGTCCACCAGTCCCAACTCCACATCAGCTGCTTTTGACGCCACATCGGCCGCAATCATTGCCGCTTCACTGGGGGTAATGGTAAAAATTCCGATGGCACCTTCTGCGTCCACCAGTCCCAGCTTCATATACAAAGAGGGAACCGGGCTGGGAATGATATGCGCCAGTGTCACCTGTTTGCCGGGAACAAATTCCTGAATAATACGCTGTTTCTCTTCCATTTTTCTTCACCTACAATTCATAGTTGACAGACGGAAGCCGCTATTCCTATGAGCACATAAAAAAACTGCAGCAGTCTGCCTGTCACGTTATACTTCTGGTATTTCTATTTTATCAGATTTCAGTTGACCGGAACACAAGCAAAATCAGATAACCCATATACGGTGAAAAAATAAAACGCGCACACAAGCAGCGTGCTTGCATAATGGCTGTTATAAATTAATTATATTTTAAGTATACTGCTCAGGCAAGTCTTTTTCAATTTCTTCATTGCCACTTCTAGTTGTATCAATCATTCATTTTCAACTTTTCCGTTCAGGATTTTTTTTCAAGCTGAGGGATTCCAATGAATCTGCGGCTAAAAAAGTTTTGACCAGATCATCCCGCATATTTCGGCGGTTTGTGAGACATGGCACAAACTAAAAAATGCTTCCAGTTTTTATTTGCATTTTTTGCTATCCAGCTGTTTCTGTTGCAACCACCAGCAGCAAGGTAACGATCCTTTCCGGCAGGATTTTAGCAAAACAGCCCCTGTTTTTTGAGCAGACCTATGTTCTCAGCTGCAGCTTCTGCCTATAAAAAACAGAGAACCAGTGATGATGAACCGGTTCCCTGCATAAGTTGGTGTTTTTTATCCTGCCAGATAATTGCCCTGTTACACATTGCGCAATTTTGGCTGCTGTGCTATAATCCTACTGTGATTTTTCTGCCAGCTGTTGACAGCTGGTCAAGACCATCACAGATATTCACTGAATACATTGATAAAGGCTCTGGCCAGAGCCAGCTGCGATTTATCTATATTTTTGTTAAGTGCTGCATAAATCATAAAGGTTGCCTGCTTATCCTTGATTGGAATATGCACCAGATTGGGAAATACGTTCCGTTCCAGATAAGGCGGAAAGCTGTACATGATGGCTGTATCATTGCGCAGAATCTCTTCGCACAGCTTGTAGTTGTTGGTGGAAAGGGCCACTTTGGTATGTCCCATCTTCTGGAAAGCATGGATCCCTCCTGTGCCGCCGATCTCGTATACCACAAAGGGATATTGCGCTACTGTGCTAACGGAGAGCGATTTGTGATCTGCCAGTGGATGCCCGGCTGAAACCGCCACATAGATGGGGTACTGTTTCAGTGGGATCATCTCGATCTCATCGGGGATATGTTCAAAAAATTCTGTAATCAAAGGCGATACGCAAACCAGACCCAATTCCTGATGGGTCAGACAACGTTCCAGAATCTGATCCCGGTAGCGCTCCGCTGTGAACAGATTGATCTCTGGATAATGAGAGATGAAATCCTTAAAGGCAACCGGTAGAATGGAAATATTCAGCATAGGAGACAGATTCACGTTCAGATTGCCATGCAGCGAAGTATCGGCACTCTGTTTCAGGTTCAGTTCCCGTTCCAGTTTAGCTAGACGGCTGATCACATCCTGCGCTGCGCTGAGCACTTTTTCACCGTCAGCTGTTAAGCGGATTCCTTTTTTGGTACGGTCCAGTAAATGACAGTTCATTTCGTTTTCCAGACTTTTTAATGACTTGTTCAGGCTTTGCTGTGTTACGTGCAGCTTCTTGGATGCCGAATTGATAGAACCGGATTTAGCCACTTCTACCAGTGCAGCCAGCTGATCGATGCGCATATCTTTTTCCTCCTTTTCAAAAAGCTGAATCGTTCCATAAAAATACACCCTGCTCCCCTTCAGGCAGCATTTTCTGTACTAATCATAGCGTTTTTGTATTAATTGATTGGACTATATTATATCTAGTATAGCACTTATAGTTTTTGGATACAAGGGTGGTACCTGTTAATATTATTTTTCACAAGGGAGTCCTGATTTTATGTCTATTGCAATTCTCCTGCTGGTTACATTTATTGCCACAGCCATTCATACCTCCACCAGTTTCGGATTTGGCATCATTACCATTATGGTGTTTCCGCTGCTGATGCCCACCTATTCCTGCGCCACAGTATGTGTTACAGTGCTCACGCTGGCTTTTACCGCCATCAATGCCATCCGCATGCGCAAAGAAATCGTCTGGAAATGGATCGTGCCTACTTTTATCAGCTATTTTATCGCCAGTTTTTTTGCTGTGCGACTGCTCAGCGTTGTGGATGACGGGTTTATCAAAAAAATTCTGGGTGTGGTGCTGATTCTGCTCAGCCTGTATTTTGTCTTTTTTCAGAAGAAAATCCGCATTCAGCCTACCAAACGCAACGGTTTTATCGCTGGTGCACTGAGTGGTACCCTTGAAAGCCTCTTTTGTGTGGGCGGGCCGCCAATCGTACTGTATCTGCTGACTGTCAGCAACGATGTGCGCCGTTACACAGCCAGTGTACAGGCCTGGTTCGCGGTGACCGAGGTGTTTCTGCTTTATGTCCGTTATATTAATGGGCTCATTACACCGGCGGCCATCCACTATTCCAGCATTGGCCTGCTGGCTATTCCGCCGGGGATCTATCTGGGCAACAAGCTGTTAAATCACATGAACCCGCAGCGACTGAAAAATATCGTTTACGCCATTATGCTGATCTACGGCTTTATTTTAGTGCTGCGCT
>CAMFFG010000075.1 GCA_945949655.1 uncultured Peptococcaceae bacterium | reverse complement strand
CGCTTACCGCGCTTGTCTACCAGGCCTTCTGTGCCCTTCTCATTGTACTTTCTAATCTAGGAATAAATCTGCTGATAACTGATACCGTACTTTTCAATGGCTGCTGGGTCGTAATTCTCTATGACCATTATACAGCTTAATCCAATTTTGCAACTGTGTTCGGGAAGAAATTCCGTACCTTTTGCAGATTTCTGCATGACTCCCTTCTCCGTTAAGATAGGCTTTTACAGCAGATTCCTTTAATTCTGATGAATATTTCCTGTTTCCTGTATTCTCCAATCCATCTGCGCCAAATGTTTCGTATCTTCTTATCCAATCCTGAAATGTTTGCTGGCTGACGCCGTGCTTCTTTGCTTCCGCTTTTTGACTTGTTTCTCCTCTTTTGTATCGCTCTACCGCTTTAATGATCTCTTCTTTGCTGCATTTAGGCATAATAATACTCCCCTTAGTGTAGTCTCGAAATTTTTGTTATTTCAAATGTCTACTCTATGGGGAGCATATCATTTTTGTTACAGTCTGCTGTTTTAATAATTTTCGTAATATTTCATACGGGAACAGCTGGTTTAGTCGTGAATCCCTTTTGTCAGCGGGAGCAGCATCAGCAGGACCACAATGCCGATTAATCCAATCACAATGCCAAGCAGCATTTTGTTAAATACCATAGACAGGCACATGCCAACACCAAGCAGCAGAGCGCCAGCTATACCGACCAGAACTGCTCCAATGGTCTTTGGTTCCAGTTTAACGGGTTCTTTGCCTTCCATGCGTCTCCAAACGATCACAGCGACTAAAAGAATCACCAGGCCGATCACACCAGCGATGATCCCTTTCTGAAACATGCCCCATTCCTCGATGAGCGCCATGCACATACCCAGTGCGAAGAATACAATACCAATGGTACCAAGAATCAGTGCTACAAAATTACTTTTTTTCATCGTACAACCTCCATGTTTTTTATTGTTTATTTTGTTGATGTTCCCGAAGGAACAAGATATAGTTTACAGCTTTTTTGTTACGGAATGTTTCTATTATGTTTGTAAAATATTAAAAATAGAATAGATTCGGCTATATCACATCCAGTGCAGTATGAACCAGACAGGGCTGATGTTCCATAAGCTGTATAAAATGATTAAGCAGATAGCAGCAAGGACTCTTAGGAAGCAATAGTGCACCAGAATTGGTCAGCAGCTCTGCAACAAACTGGGAGCAAAAATAGTGTTGCCTCCAGTGCAGTGGAAGATGCAGCATACAGCAGAACAGTCCCAGTTTGGTGTAGGAATAGTCATCCCGATTTTCACAAAAATGCTGAATCTGTTTTCTGATTTTTTCGTACACTTCGTCAGATACCTGAAGCTGATATAATCGGCTGTGACGGACACCACGTTTTTTATGCTTTTCCAGTGTTTCCACGGCAAAGCCTTTGTAGTTGAAACTGTAATATCTGGTGGGGTCTTCTTCTAACGCAATGGAACTGTGCGTGTATCCGCGACCACCCAGATAATAAACCAGAGTGGAGATATAGTCCGCATATTTGGTGAGTAAAATAAAAATCTGTTTCATCAGCTTTTTCTCCGTTTCTATAAACAATGTTCATAAAAGAAGCAGGAGAGAGGAGATGTCCATTCATAGGGAAATCCCCCCTTTTCCAAAACAGGTCATTTTCTATTACGGTATACAATTACGCCTGCTGCAACGGCCATAACCACAACAGCGACGACGAATAATGGGGCCATAGTAATCCCTCCTTATTATAATAATGTTATTCAGACTTTAAACACTGCCAGTCATACAGGAAAAGATAAAACCGAGAAACGGAAGTACCACTTTCCAGATAAAAAGGAAACCTACGATTACACCAGCAACACAGCCCAAAGTAAATAATACTTTTTTCACAGGGACACACCACCTTCCTGATTCCAGTCAATTAAACCGTTAGAACGCCAAGACCAAGGTTGGGCTGAACCAGGGCATACAGCACATCCGGCAGAAACAGGAGCGTGAGCGAGAAACAGAGTAAAAATCTGATTCTGAACGGCATTCTGCTGATATGTTTTAAAATCCATGGCACAGCGGTATGCACAGTCCAGAAGCCGATTAGCGTAAAGGTTATAACACTGAACAGACAGATTCTTCCCTGCAGGTTGAGAAACATTTCCGAATAGTCCCACCATTTTGCATGAAAAACGGTTTCCAGAATCCAGGATGTTCCGTATTCTACCACTGAGCATGCCAGCAGGCTTGTCGGGATAAAACGGCGTATATCTCTGTGCAGCACCTCGTATAGAAAGAGCAACAGCATACACCCAACCCCGTAGATCGGTGTCCAGGGCCCATGCAGTACACCGCGATATACAAGAAGAAGCTCCGCCAGGGGAATAGAAAAGTCCTGGAGAATCCAGAAAATCAGCACTTCCCATAACCAGCCGCAGAAACAGGCCAGATAGAATAACAGCAGTCTGTCAGCGATTGCATGTCTCATTGTCTCACCACCTGTGTCGATCTGATGCTGTTATAATAAAACTAAAATGTGTGCACAATGTTTGAATTCTGTTTTTGCAATATTAAAAACAAAAAAGCGAATAAAAAACAGCCACTTATTAAAAGTGACTGTTTCAAAAAATCAGATCAGGAGATGACTGCCTCTTTCGCAAATGGCATACAGCTCATCGTATTTTGCTTCAATAAAGGGTGCAACTTCTGCAGCTTTCCGACGATAGAGGCTCTGATACAGAAAATAAGGCAAGATCCAGCCGAGAAGAGCGGGGATAGCCAGCAGAATACAGAGCATGATCTGCGGTGGCTCTGCAGAGATTGCCAAAACGGATCCCGCCATAAAGGCGGTTCCAAAAAAACTGGTGAATAGCGCACAGAGCAGTGCCATTGTACTTTTCGATCGCTCCAGCGCTGCTATCTCAGTCAGGCAACCGTCAAAATTGCGCTGTAAACGGGTTAATTCAGCTTTATTGCAGATTCTGCGATTGCGCCAAAAATGTAGTGTAACGCAGCCTGAAGATTTATTGTGTACTGTATGTGTTATGTTGTTGGGATCTTCCTCCCAGCAAAAGCAGGGGTAGTTATCCAGATAGAAAGAAACCAGAGAAGGCGGTACAGACTTCTCCAGATACTCGTAGCCGATATATGCGGCGGCACTGTTTGCTGTCATTATGGTGTTGCTCCTTCTTTTTCTTTGTATTGTGGTAGAGATACAGAGAAGGTTGTTCCTTTTCCTTCCGCGCTTTCCACAGTAATGAGGCCATCGCTAAGTTTCAGAACTCGCCGGACCAGAGCCAGACCCAGTCCATTCCCTTCCGTGGAATGGGAGTGATCACCCTGATAGAATTTATCGAACATATATTTCATGATTTCCTCTGACATGCCGCAACCGGTGTCAGCGACTTCTACAACGATCTGTCGCCGGTGGTAAATTGTCGCAGACAGACAGTTCCGCCGGCCTGGGTAAACTTGAATGCATTAGAGAGCAGATTGTTCCACACCAGTGCCATCAGTTCCCCGTCCGCTTTGACATAAGCGACTTCTTCCAGATCGGCTTCGAATTCGATTTGTTTCTGTTCCCAGATTGTTTCAAATCCAAGCGCACATTCTTCCAGTTGCCGGCATAAATTATAGGCTTCCAGACGCGGAGCAATTTTCTGGTTTTCCAGTTTGTTCAGCCGCAGGATATGAAAGATCAGCGAGGACAGGCGATTGGTGCTTTCCAGGATACCAGCGGTATATTCCTGCTGTCTGGCGGTCAGATCGGTTGTCTCCAATAGCTGGGCGTAATTCTGAATTGATGCCAGCGGCGTTTTCAGTTCGTGGGAAACATTGGTGGCGAAATCATTTTTTAAGGTTTGGATAGAGCCCAGTTCCTCCACCATTTTGTTGAAATCCAGAAACAATACGTCAATATAATCCATATCGTTGGACGCGTGACGGATAGGAAGATAGACAGAAAA
The DNA here is from genome assembly GCA_945949655.1 of uncultured Peptococcaceae bacterium. Taxonomy (GTDB): domain Bacteria; phylum Bacillota; class Peptococcia; order Peptococcales; family Peptococcaceae; genus UBA7185. Next base: position 2,311 of record CAMFFG010000075.1, on the reverse strand, counting down.
ATCCCCTTCCGCCACTTGCTTTACGGCTGCACTTAAGGTGCGGACAGGCTGTTCAAAGTTTCGGTATTTATAAGAAATGGCAATGCCGGAAACCGGAGCAGCCAAAACCATGCAATAGAGAAAATACCATTTCACATAAGACCCCGAGGATTCAAAAACCAGATGAAGACCGCCGAATAGAACAGTTGGCAATACGATTAAAACAGCAAGGAGCAGTACAAAAGCAAGATAAGCAGGGAAGAAAAAATAATTGCGTTTTACCCGGGGATCGGCCGTATCAGCTTGTTTCAAAGGATCACCGCCTTATAGCCCAAACCGCGAATGGTTTTGATCTGAAACTGGTTGCACTGAGAAAACTTATCCCGCAACCTGGTATCGCTCTTCAGTCCCCAGAACTCGTCCATTAATTGAGAACGGGAAAAGGTGTGATTGGGGTAGGAGAGCAGTTTGAACAGAATGTTGAATTCCCGTGTCGTGACTGGAATATCTGTGCCATCCAGAGAAATCGTCATAGCATCGGCATCCAGCCGCAGGCTACCAATCTGTAGCTTGCGGCTGGCCTCGATATTGGCTCGGCGTAGCAGGGCACGCACACGCATCAGCAGTTCGCTGAGATCCAGCGGCTTTACCATATAGTCGTCAATGCCCAGATCAAATCCCTTTTGCTTGGCCTGAAGGCCGTCCCGGGCACTGACAAACAGAATAGGTATCTGTTTATTCAACCTGCGTACGGCTTCTGCAAAAGTAAAGCCGTCAGTGTCAGGCATCATAATATCTGAGCTAATCAGGTCATACAGATTGCTGTACATTTCATCATAAGCATTGGCCACAGACAATACGCCTTTGGCTTCATAGCCGTAGTTATTCAGATAGCTGCAGATAATGTGTGTCAAGGTTTTGTCGTCGTCTACCACTAAAATGTGAATCATAGATTTCTCCCCTTCAATGAAAATCAATATAGCATCAGTAGCATAACATTATTTTGTTGCAATTTTGTTAACACCCGATGTTGCCGCGAACTTTAATATTTCTGAAACAGTACAGAATACAGATTTAAAAGCGAATGATAACATTAAAAGCGTGATTGGGATCAGATGCAGTTTGAATGGCTGTTTCCAGCTGGTCCAGAGGAAACGCATGGGTTATGATGGAGCGCAGATCCCAGCGGCCACTTTGCATGATGGCCAGCACATCCGGAACATCTTCCGGCATGTAACCGCCGGAGCCTATGATCGCTTTCTGCGAATAGGTCAGGTGCAGCAGATCCAGACTGCGGCGTGCATTGTTTACAGCTACTGTGACAAAACGTCTTTCGATTTTGCCCAACTGCATAAACAGTTTCGGAATGCTTTCTGCACCTGCCGCATCGATCCAGCAATCGATAGCGGCAGTCGGTCCTGTCAGCGAAGGGGCTGTGCCGAAATAATCCGCTGTTTTGGCTGCAAAATCTTCCCTGCTGGTATTACAGGTAGTAAAGTGCAGCTTTTCGGCAATAGACAGGCGAAAATCAGATACATCGCAAATCATGACCTTAGACATACCGAAATATTGCAGTGCTACAGCAGCAGCCAGACCGATGGTGCCACAACCAAACACTACAGCATGTTCTCCCGGTTTTGGCTGGTCGCGTCTGGCAGCACGGCAGCCCACAGTAAAGGGTTCAATCAGGCAGGCCAGCTGATCGGGAATTTCGTCTGGCACAAAATAAAGGGAACGATTCTTTTTTGCCTGAGGCACAAGAATATATTCCGAAAAACCACCGATGGTTCCGGCTCTGCTGGTATCATTTTTGGCATAGTGAGGATAGGGGTAAACACGCTGGCCCACGGAAAAGTCGGTCACATGTTTCCCAACTGCTGCGACGCGGGATATGGTTTCATGCCCAAACTCCCCACCGACAGTGATCCGATGGCCTGTTCCGGGGCCATGTCGATAAACGGCAACGTCTGTCCCGCAAATACTGGAACAGATATTCTGAATCAGTACATCATCATCTCCGCATTCTGGTGTAGGCAGTTCCTGTATTTCAATGTGTTCTTTTCCCATATAAATTGCAGCTTTCATAAAAAAACTCCCGTCGGTTTATGGTTGATCGTTTGTTGTAATTTGCTTGTTTTTTTCATCATACTGTGCTAGAGTTCTTTTTACAATCATCAATATGCCAATTTGTGTTGGAATAAAAAATTAACAGTCTATGTCCGAGATGCAGTATAAATTTATAAAAACAGGAGAATGTACAATGAATACAAAAAATAATCAGCGGTATCAGGAAACAGAGATTCGTATGGAGGCCGCTATGTTGAACCTGATG
>CAMFFG010000074.1 GCA_945949655.1 uncultured Peptococcaceae bacterium | reverse complement strand
TAATCGAAAGTACCGGTAAATTCAGAAGCAAGGAAGACTGCCAGGTACATCTGGACAACGGCGCAAAAAAAGTGATCATCACCGCTCCCGGTAAAAATGTGGATGCCACCATCGTGCTGGGTGTAAACGAAGAAGTTTACACACCGGATTGTCAGGTGATTTCCAATGCATCCTGCACCACCAACTGCCTGGCACCTGTAGTAAAAGTCATCAACGACAACTACACCATCAAACATGGTTCCATGACAACGGTGCATTCCTTCACCAACGACCAGAAAAACCTGGACAACCGTCACAAGGATTATCGCCGGGCCAGAGGCTGCACCCAGTCTATCATTCCTACTACCACTGGCGCTGCCAAAGCAGTAGGCGAAGTTATCCCGGCCATGAAGGGCAAACTGAACGGTCTGGCGCTGCGGGTGCCAACACCAAACGTATCTCTGGTGGATGTAGTATTTGAATTAGAAGAAAAAGTAACCGTGGAAGAAATCAACGCACTGCTGAAAAAAGCCAGCGAAACCGACATGAAAGGGATTCTGGGCTATTCGGACAAACCACTGGTTTCCATTGACTATAACGGTGACAGCCGTTCCAGCATCGTAGATGGTCTGTCCACCATGGTAATGGACGACACCATGCTGAAAGTTATGGCCTGGTACGACAACGAATGGGGCTACAGCTGCCGCGTGGTTGACCTGGCTGCTTATGTAGGCAAAAACATGTAAAAAAGGCCCTTTCCCTTTTTCGATGGGGAATGGCCCATAAAATAAAATACGGCGTATCAGTTCTGACTCAGGATGGAAAAACACGTTTCCTCCTGAGTCTTTTTTTGCACCAGCCGTTTTCTTTTACTGATACAACTGACGGGCGATCTCCAGCAGCTGCTGTTGCTCTGCTTCCGTCACTACAGTGCCCTTTGGCAGCAGGATCAGATAGCCGTCCTGCTGAATAAAACTGCGTCCGGTCAGCTCCTGGTACAGGTCGCCCCCAGCCATGGCCCGGTTGCGGTACAGCTGCACCTTTGCCTGCAGTACCGGTATTTTGCTGCGGTAGCTTCTGGTGGTGCCAGTAATGCCAGCCTGACAGGTTTTGCCCTGCCAAATGATCTCCATGGCTTTGGTGGTACCGTTCATCTGCACACCAGACGCCCCCAGTGCTGTGGCGGTATCGTACAGCGATGTGTAAATGTTGCCCTGGCTGTCGGCGGCAATGGCGGGCAGCAACGTGTTGCCGCTGCGATACAGCCCGGTAGCGCCGTTATGATAATATACAGCGCTGCCCCGCTTGGCAAAAAAGCTTTTGCGGGCAACGTCCTGCACGGTCTGGGACTGATTCTGCAGCGCAGCAGAAAAATCGCCCAGGGTGGTAAACTGCTCCAGAATATAACGGCATTCGGGCGCCAGCAGCAGCACACAGCTCTGGTCTTTCCAGAGCGCATACTGTTTTGTGGCCACCTGCGCGCCTTTATCATTGTAGATGCGGGCCGTTACCGTATGGGCCCCGGTGGCGATGGCGGACAGATCGGCCTTTAACACCTGATTGATACCGCCTTTTACCAGCAGCTGTTCGCCGATGTAATAGGCCACGCTGCCTTTGGCGTTGGGGCTGCGCATATTAAACCGCAGCTGTCCCTGCTGTAACTCGATGGACAACTGCTGGCTGCTGTCACTGCTGCGGGCCAGATAATACTGCCAGCTGGGGTAGGTCACTTCCTGCGGCAGCAGGGTATCGGTGTAAATGCCGTAGGCGCCGGCATTCAGCGCAGTCATGGTCTGGGACAGGCTGTTCACCGTATGCATATACACAGCAATGCCATAGCTCTGCAGCGTTTTGGCCAGACCGGTTCTGGCCAGATCCACCGACATGGTGACCGCATAGATCGAATGATCCTGCACAAACCTGGCAATGCGGTTTCCATCCCGTTCATCGGTCATTTTATATAATGTCAGAATGATCTGATCATAGCCCAGAGCTTTGACCGCTTCGTATTCGCTGTACTGATAGATCTGCGGGATGATCTGCCCGACCAGTTGAGGCTCCTGCTTCCTGATGGCGGTCAGCAGGGCAAGGTTGTCCTCTTTGGTGTCGGTAATGATGCGCACCTGCGGATGCGCTTCCACAATGTCAGCCAGTGTTTCCAACGTCAGCGGCGTGTATTTGTTCAGCACCCTGCACTGCTGGTACTGGGCACAGGTGATGGCTTTATTCTGCCCTAACCCCAGATAATAGCTGCCGGAGCTTTCCCAGTCGTGGATCATGGCGATCTCTCCGTCGCTGGTAAAAGCCATATCCACCTCGATAAACTGATAGCCGTTGGCGATGGCCTGCTCCAGCGCTTCTTGGGAGTTGGTCACCGTCTCCCCCTGAATGGCGCCGCAACCGTGGGCGATCACCCGCGGATAACTGCCGGCCTGGGCGGCCTGTCCGCTGCCCAGCCAGAACAGCATGCTGCACAGAAACAGCAATGCAATGAAAAAAACATTTTTACTTTTTTGTCTTGGTTCCATGATGTCCGCTCGCTTCTTTCTGTCAGATTCCTGGTGGTTTCGATTATCCCATACCTTATTCCCCGGCATATTTTCCGTGTTTTGAAAGCGGGAGGATGTTGGGCTTTTTGCTTTATTGAAAGCTTTATAAAAAAAATGCTGATTCCGGCAGCTGACACAGCACCAGAAATAAGCAGGGAAATTTTTTCGCCGTTAAATCCTGTGTCTGCTGGCTAAATCTTTGACGGTTCGCAGAAGATGATTCGGGACAGATTATAAATGGCGCCACTGGAAGGGCGAGAGCTGTCTTGGAGGTGACAGTTTTGCACAAACTATGGAAAACCATGCTCTGTTCTTTGCTGATCGCCGGTACCGGCGCTGGCATCTGGACCATGCAGCAGAAACCGGCTGATGAAGCGGCTGTGCTTTCCTTTCCTTATTCGCCGGAACTGCTGGAACAGCTCAGTCCCAAAATCAGCATGCGTCTTCTGGAGCTGATCCCCAGTCAGGAGACCATGGAGCAGCGTTATCCGGAAACCATGCTTTACCCCGGCGGTCAGGCCATCGGTATTCTGCTGCGCACCGACGGTATTCTGGTGGTGGGAGCCTCTGCCATCACGGTAGACGGTCAGACTGTAAATCCGGCGGAGGAGGCCGGTATCCAGGCCGGTGATGTGATCACGCAGGTCAATGGCACAACGGTGACCCACGATGATCAGCTGGCGCTTCTGGTCAACAGACTGGGCCAGCAGCATGAGACCATCACCCTGCAGATCGAGCGGCAGAACCGGCAACTGACCAAAGAGATCACGCCAGTCTACTGTCAGGATACCAGAAGCTACCGCATCGGCCTGCTGATTCGGGACAATGCCGGCGGCGTGGGAACACTGACCTTTGTGGATCCCAAAACTATGCAGTACGGTGCGTTGGGCCACATGATCTCCAACAGCGAAACACAGAGCAAAATCAATATTCTCAACGGAAAGCTGGTGGCTGCCGATATTCAGGGCATCAAAAAAGGAACCAGCGGATATCCCGGTGAGAAAATCGGTCGTTTTGTCAGCAATCAGTCGCTGGGCAGTATCGAAAAAAATACCGCTGCCGGTATTTTTGGTGTGCTTGCGGACAACAAAATCCTGTCCGAAAACAGCTATGCCCAGGCACTGCCCACCGCAGCACCCAATGAGATCGTACTGGGGCCGGCACAGATCTTCACTGCCATTGATGGAAATAAGGTAGCGTGCTTTACGGTAGAAATCGAAAAAGTAATGCCTTCCCACAAAGACGGCAAAGGACTGGTCATCCGGGTGACAGACCCTGTTCTTCTGGAAAAAACGGGCGGTATCGTTCAGGGAATGAGCGGTTCGCCCATCATCCAGAACGGTAAGATCATCGGCGCTGTGACCCATGTTTTTATCAACGATCCCACCAGAGGTTACGGCATTCTGATCCATGATATGTTACAGCAGACCAGCATTCTGGAAGAGACTGGCTCTACACGGCAGGCTGCGGCCTGACAGAGCGTTGATCCATCTCTGCTGCTATCTGCAGAACACGTTTTTTCTTTGCTGATAGTTTCTGCAGATTTTCCAGAAAACATACCCTTTTGTTGTAAACAGGCATCACACAACAGCAGCGCTGCTCCATAGGGCAACGCTGCTGCTTTTGATTATATTTTATTTTCTCATATTTTATTTTTCAATCATTTCTCTGACGGCAGACTGCAAACCAGCCCGGCGCAAAGCCTGCTTCCCGCCAATGCATCTGCACGCACACCGTCAGCCTTTGTGCTGCGCTGCAGTCCGTTTCAACTCTGCCGCGTGGCGCAGCTGAAACTCTTCTTCGCCGCCCAGCATACGGGCCAGCTCCACAACTTGCTCCTCCGGCTCTAAAGCCACTACGCTGGTAATGGTCTCCTCGCCGGTGATGGTTTTCTGAATACGGAAATGCCGGTCGGCCAGCGCCGCGATCTGCGGGGAATGGGTCACACAGATGACCTGAGCATAGCGGCTCACTGCAGCCAGCTTTTCGCCAACCTTCACCACAATGTTACCGCCAATACCAGTATCGATCTCATCAAAAATCAGCGTATCCATGTGTTCATGCTGGGCCAGCACTGTTTTAAAGGCCAGCATGATGCGCGACATTTCCCCACCGGAGGCGATCTGGCTCAGCTCCCGCAGCGGCTGTCCCGGATTGGCAGACATGAAAAATTCCACCTGATCCATACCCTGGGCCGAGGCCGCCTTTTCGGCAAACTGCACGGAAAACCGGGTATGCACCATAGCCAACTGGGATAACTGGGCCAGCAGGCCTTCGGTCAGCTGCTGCGCCAGCTGCTGGCGTCCCTGCCGTACCGCCAGCGCCAGCGCCTCATACTGCTGCCGCTTTTCCCGGCAGATCTCTTCCAGCCCCGCAATTTCCGCATCGGCATGCTCCAGCGTTTCTATCTCATTCTGCAGGTGCTTCTGTTCTGCGATCAGCTCCGCAATGGAACGACTGTATTTCCGTTTTGCTTTGTCCAGCGTATATTTGCGCTCGTTCAGCCGGTCGCGGCGCTCTGCATCGTAATCGATGCGGCTACCATAGCCGGAAAGGGTCAGGCCGTAATCCTCCGCCATATACAGCATACTCTGCAGGCTCTCGGTCATCTCGTCCAGTTTTTTGTCATACTGGCGGATGGTGTTCATGCCCTCCACCGTGGCAGTCAGCAGCGCATACACCGAGCGGTGATCGCCGTAGAGCAGCTGATAGGCTTTGCCGGTGACACTGGCGATCTTCTCAAAATTATCCAGCACCGACAGCTCCTGCTCCAGCGCCTCTTCCTCGCCTTCCCGCAGCTCCAGTTCTTCCAGTTCCCGCAGCTTAAAGCGCAGGAAATCCAGCCGTTCCTGGCGTTCTACAAGCGTCTGCTGCAGCTTGCTGCGCTGTGCTTCCGCCTGGGCCAGTTCCCGGTAGGCAGCCTGCATCTGCTCCTTCTGCCGCTGAAAAGTGCCATCGCCCAGACTGTCCAGCAGCGCCAGATGATGCTCTTTGTTGGAGATCGCCTGAAAATCATGCTGCCCGTAAATATTAATCAGCTGCTGCCCTACCTGGCGAAAGCTGGCTAATGTCACAGTGCGGTCATTGATCCGGCACACATTTTTACCGCTGGCCGTCAGCTCCCGATATAAAATCAGCTGCCGGTCCTCGTCCAGCTCATAGCCCAGATCTTTCAGCAGCGCATCCAGCTGCGGCTGCGCTTCCACGGCAAAGGTGCCCTCCACCATGGCTTTGCTGCAGCCAAAACGGATATCCTTACTGCTGGCCCGGGCACCCAGAAGCAGCGAGACCGCATCAATGATGATGGATTTCCCGGCGCCGGTCTCCCCGGTCAGCACATTAAAGCTGTGGTCAAATTCAAGTTCAATCTGATGTATCAAGGCAAAATCTTTTACCATCAGTCGTAGCAGCATCGTTTCTCACCTACTGTTCAATCCAGATACGATTCCAGACGATCAATGATTTTCGGAATCTCCTCTTTGTTTCTGGCCACTACCAGGATGGTATCATCCCCGGCCACCGACCCCATGATCTCCGCCCACTGGGCGTTATCCAGCGCAGAAGCCACCGCATTGGCATTGCCCGGCGCTGTGCGCACCACCAGCAGATTTTCGCTGGCAGCATAGTTCTGCACAAATTCTTTCAGCATAAAGCGCAGACGGCTCTCCGATACCGTAATTTCGGTAGGCAGAGAATACCGGTACTGGTCGTTGCCAGCCGAAATTTTTATCAGCGCCAGTTCTTTAATATCCCGGGAAAC
>CAMFFG010000073.1 GCA_945949655.1 uncultured Peptococcaceae bacterium | reverse complement strand
GTAGCCCATTTTTTCGGCTTGTGCAACTGTTTTTACTGGCGGCACAAGGTTCGTTCCTGCAGATAGCAAAATAGACGGCGTTATAAAACTTTTCTGTCCGGAAGCCATCAGACCTCTGCAGAAGCTTTTTACACAGCCGTCTTGTCTTTATTCTTTTGTCTGCACGCTGTATTTCTATTTCAGCAGATTGGGCAGGAACAGCGAAATCTGCGGAATGTAGGTGATCAGCAGCAGTGCAATGACATCCACGATAAAGAACCGGATAATACCCGGAAGCATTTCTATCATGTCCGCTTTGGTGATAGAGCTGGTGACAAAGATATTCATACCAAATGGCGGTGTGAACATCCCGATTGCCAGGTTGGAGATCATGATGGTCCCCAGATGGATCAGGTCAACGCCTAAAGCCATTGCAGCGGGATAAATCAGCGGCGCCACGATAATAATGGAGGCGACACCTTCCATAAACATCCCCATAACCAGCAGTACAACATTTACCAGCAGCAGGAACAGGATCTTGGAATGAATGTTATCTGCAATAAAGCTGGTAACCATCTGCGGAACCTGACCGCGGGTCAGCATCCAGCCCAGTGCCTGCGCTGCTGCGACCAGCACCAGAATTTCCCCGCAGGAACGGGCTGTGGCGGCGCAAGCCTTCATCACACCGCGCCAGTCCAGTTCTTTATAAACCACCAGACCAACAAAAGCAGCATAAATGGCAGAAATGCCGGCAGCCTCTGTCGCAGTACAGAAACCGCCATAAATGCCGCCCAGAATAATGACCGGAATCATCAGCGCCCAGGCTGCATCCAGCAGAGAATGCAGCAGTTCTTTGCCGCTCACCTTGCCATCCCGCGGAATATTATTTTTACGGGCATAAAAATAGATATAGATGATACTTACCAGACCATATATGACACCGGCGCCCAGACCGGCCATGAACAGCTTGCCCACAGAAACATTGGGCACCGCTGCCGCGTAAATGATCAGCGTAATACTGGGCGGAATAATCAGCGAAACCGACCCCGATGAGGCCAGCAGCCCGGAAATAAAAGAGCGTGGATAACCGGAACGCTCCAGCTCCGGATTCATGATCTTACCGATTGCCATAACCGTGGCCGGACTGGAGCCGGACAAAGCCCCAAAGAACATGCTGGCCAGCTGTGTTGTCATGGCCATGCCGCCGGTAATATGTCCCACCAGACCGCGGGCTACCCGCAGAATACGGCGGGACAGACCTCCTGTATCCATCAGATTGGCCGCCAGAATAAAAAACGGCAGCGCCATCAGACCAAAGGTATCAATGCCGGCAAAAAAGCGCTGGATCAGCATCATGGGATTGCCATCGGAGAAAAAGGACAGCGACAGAAAAGAGCCTAAACCTAGCGATACATAGATGGGCATTCCCAACAGCAGAAATGCCAGCAGCAAAATAATTAATGCAGGAATCATTCTTCGCTCTCTCCTTTCGCCGAAGTATTGTTATACTGGTGCAGCACTTCCGCCGGTGTTCTCAGCTTGCGGATAAAATTACGGGCAATATACAGCATGGATAACCCTCCGGAGAACGGGATCACGCAGTACACCATCCAGAAAGGCAGGCGAAGCGACGGAGATATCTGACCATTGGCCATGTTAAACTGCACCATTTTAATGCCATAATAAAGTACAAAACCGCAGAAAATAAAACAACCTATATCATTCAGCAAACGAATACCCTTCACCTATGTCTTCGACTTAACGCGCAGGATCAGGTCCACGCCAAAATGGCTCTCCCTCCGAAATGCATTGGCGGCTGCCAGGAACGTGATCCAGATGATACCGTAACGGATCGCTTCTTCCGCCCACGAAAGAGTTGGCAGCTTAAAGCCTGTAAGATTGTACAGTGGCACTGTAATGTACCGCACAACCACATTGACGAACAACAGCAGCGTAACGGCCAGTACAATCAGGCCCATCATATTTTCTTCCAGCCAGATCAGCCGCGCTGCCAAAGATTTTGGTCTTTTTTCGTCCATTCCTTTTACCCCTTTCTTTTGAGAACAATCTCTTTTTTATGTAAAAGCAGGCGCGCCTGCTCATCAGACCAGCACGCACAAACAAAATAAGAAAGAAGCAGAGGAGTCGCTGCACCTGCGGAACTCTCTCTGCTTAGTTTCACCCTGAAAAACCGATTACGCCACTATTACAGAGCTGCAAACGCTTCCTGCAGTCTCTGTACAAAATCGGCCTGCCATTCGCTTCCAGCAGTCTGGCTGTCATATACAGGCTGTACAGTAGCTTTGAATGCTTCGATTTCTTCCGGTGTCAGTTCATAGTAATGTACGCCTTCAGCATTTTTTACAACATCCAGATATTCCTGTTCTTTTTCCGCATAAGCTTTGCGGGTTTCCTGACGACCATAGGCTTCGGCTTCAATTACTGCAGCCTGTACATCTTCCGGCAGGTTGTTGAACCAATCCAGGTTTGCCATCAGAATGTAGGTCATGGTACCATGATAAGATTGGATGATCTGGCTCTGTACTTCCTGATAGTTGTTCAGCACGATGGTCTGGATCGGATTTTCTTCACCGTCTACAGTACCCTGTTCCAGTGCACTGTACAGTTCACTGTAAGCAATTGGTGTAGCGGTAGCGCCCCAGTTTTCATACTGTGCTTTTAACAGCGGGGATTCCATGATACGGATCTTCATGCCCTGGAAATCTGCAGGACTGTGGATTTCTTTTCCGTTGGTGGTGAACAGTTTGTAGCCTTCAAACCAGAAGCCTAACCCTTTAAAACCACCCTGTTCCAGACGTCCCAGTGCTTCCTGACCCAGTTCGCCGTCCAGCACTTCAAAGATCTGTTCCCGGTCTGCCGGCAGCAGATATGGGAAGTCAATTACTTTGATATCATCTACGAACGGTGTGATGGTGGATACTGGCTGCATGGTGATGTTGATATCACCGATCTGTGTTGCTTCAGCCTGTTCACGCAGATTCCCTTTCTGCTGTGCAGGATACAGCTCTACGGAAACGCGGTCTTCTCCCAGCAGTTCATACAGCTTGTCTACCATAGCCTGTGCCCCGATACCTTCCGGAGAATCTACCGGCTGGTTGTGGCTGAATACGATGGTGATCTTTTCTGCATCAGCAGCAGGCTGATCAGCCTGCTGTGCATCTTTGTTGCCGCCGCAGCCGGTTAAGGCTACTGCAGCGATCAGCAGAGTGCTGGCAAACAGTGCAGCTAATTTTCTTTTTTTCAAAATGTCCCTCTCCTTTTCCTCATAAACACATTGAGAATATGTTTTGCTTACCAGGTAAGCCTGCATAGCTGTCTGTCCGGGGGTGCAGCCCGGAGCACGGCAACCATATATCTGTGATAAGTATATAACAAAATAAAAAACCGCACAAGTTTTTCGCAAAAAATATACATAAGGATCCTCATATTTTTTTGAAAAAGAAACACAATAGGAAATCGGTTCCATTCCTCTCCTGCACAGAAGAGGAACGCTGAGATTTACAATATGTTACGCTTTGTAAACAGTCTGGCCGTCCTTGATGGTTTCCAGAACTTTAATATCTTTGATGGTCATTGGATCCACTTTTAACGGATTATCGCTCAGAATGACCAGATCGGCCCGTTTGCCCGCTTTAATAGAGCCTTTTTCGTTCTCTTCAAAATAGGCATAGGCTGCGTTAATGGTAACCCCTTTCAGGGCATCATACACACCAATGCGCTGCTCTGTACCGATCACAGCACCACTGCGGCTGATGCGGTTTACAGCAGTCCACACACTGTGCAGCATATCAGGCCGTACCACCGGGGTGTCGGTGTGGAAATTATATTTTAAGCCTGCTTCCAGCGCATCTTTTACCGGGCTTACACGGCTGCCCCGCACCGGCCCGAAGTTTTTCATGTGTACATCGCCCCAGTAGTTTACATGGGCCACAAAAATGGATGGAATCATCTTCAGCTGCGCCATTTTTTCAATCTGATCTTTCCGGGCGGTCTGGCAGTGGATCATGGTAAACCGCAGATTTTCTTTATTGGGATTATCGCTCAACGGCAGCATTTTTTCAATGGTACCCAGATACTGATCGCCAGCGGCATCGCCGTTGCAGTGGGCTAAAATCTGCATATTGTCATCCAGCGCCTGTTTGACATACTGTTCCAGATCTTCTGTTTTTACGATTGGCACACCGTACTCTTCGCCGCCTTCATAGGGCTGGGTCATCCAGGCAGTTCTGGCCTGCGGAGCACCATCCAGCACAATTTTATAGCCACCGATCTTCACATGGCCTTTGTATTTGCCGCACAGTTCCGGATAAGCCACCATGGTATCATGGGCTTTGGCGCCGCAGCTTTCATAAGCTACCACATCGGTTTTCACCATACCGGCCTGATCAAAGGCAAGCAGCATTTTTACCACGCCATCATCCGAACCGCCATCCTGCACTGTGGTAATGCCGTTGGACAGATACATCTGCTGCGCCACCGGCCACAGCTGCGCCATTTTCTGCTGCATGATTCCAAAAATACCACCGATCAGCGCATAGGAAGCAGCCTCTGCCAGATACCCATTTAAGCGGCCATCTTCATAGCGGCCAATTTCGCCGCCGGGAATATCCGCCATGTCATCCGTATAGTTGACACTGGCCAGCGCCATGCTGTTGGCTACCACCATGTGTACCGACACATGCATGATGGTGATGGGGTGTTCGGTAGATACCTGATCCAGCAGATCACGATGGGGTGCAGCCTGTTCGGCCAGGAAGTTTTCATCGTAATTGTAACCCACGATGGCCTGTCCGGCCGGAACCTGACGGGCATCCTTGTAGGTGGTCAGGGCAGCTACAATGTCATCAAAGCTGCTGCAGGCGGACAGATCGCACAGATCGGCAAACATCGGCGCCATGGATGCCGCATGGCTGTGCGCGTCGATAAAGGACGGCATCAGCGTTTTGCCCTGCAGATCCACCAACTGGCAGTCCGCACCTTTCTGAGCGGCTACCGCAGCATAAGCCCCGGTCGCTTTGATCCTGCCGTCAGCCACCAGCACTGCTTCCGCATAATCGCCTTCGCCTTCCATGGTGATAATATCACCGTTAAAATATAATGTTTCCATAAACATACCTCCTGAAAAAAATATAATGGCACGTACGATTTCTCATACGGCCATTATACAGAAAATTGTGACAAATAAATAATATTTCTTTCAAAATGATAATATAATTTTATCTGTATCAATTAAGTCAGGGGACTGCCTTGTTCAGCCCTGTTTTTCGACTTAGGCGCGATAAACAGTCTGACCATCCTTGATGGTTTCCAGCACCTGAATGTCCTTGATTGCCATTGGGTCTACTTTCAGCGGGTTATCGCTCAGAACGACCAGATCGGCCCGTTTGCCCGCTTTGATGGAGCCTTTTTCATCTTCTTCAAAATAGGCATAGGCTGCGTTGATGGTAACACCTTTCAGGGCATCATACACGCCAACGCGCTGGTCAGCGCCCACCAGCACACCATTACGACTGATGCGGTTTACTGCAGTCCATACAGTGTGCAGCATATCTGGTTTAACAACCGGTGTATCGGTGTGGAAGTTGTACACCAGCCCTAAATCCAGAGCGTCTTTTACCGGGCTGATACGGTTGCCCCGTTCTGCGCCCAGATTTTTCAGATGCACGTCGCCCCAGTAGTTTACATGGGCCACATAAATGGATGGGATCATTTTAAACTGCACCATTTTTTCCAGCTGATCCTTCCGGGCGGTCTGGCAGTGGATCATGGTAAAGCGCAGGTTTTCTTTATTTGGATTATCCGATTTGGCAAATTCCTCTTCATAGCACCGCAGGAACTGATCCCCGGCTGCATCGCCGTTGCAGTGTACCAGAGTCTGCATATTGTCAGCCAGAGCCTGTGCCATATACTGTTTTACTTCGTCATCCGGAATGATGGGCACCCCACAGGTGGTATCATTTTCATACGGTTTGGTCACCCAGGCTGTTTTGGCCTGCGGAGAACCATCCAGCACCAGCTTGTAGCCGCCCAGTTTTACATGGCCCTTGTATTTTTTGCACATATCCTGGTTTTCCAGCATGCAGTCGTGTGCAGCGGACTGGAAGGTCGGATAAGCCACCACATCCATTTTGACCATACCGGCCTGGTCAAAACCGGTCAGCATTTTCAGGTTATCACCGCCGGAAGCACCGTCCTGCACCGTGGTGACCCCGTTGGATAAGTACAGATCCTGCGCTACCATCCACAGTTCTGCCATTTTCTGCTGCATAGCGCCCAGTGTTTTGTACATCATAGGATAGGAAGCAGCTTCTGCC
>CAMFFG010000072.1 GCA_945949655.1 uncultured Peptococcaceae bacterium | reverse complement strand
AAATGTATTCAAATCTGTAAGTGTTTTTATAAATTTCTGATACAATTCCGGCGCATGCTGTGGCAATGGGATTGGATACACTTTATTGTCATCCATGCTGTACAACCGTATTTCATTTACATGATAGCCCATTTCAATCAAACAGAAATACTGTGCATACAGTTGAAAAATATATCCATCATAGATCATCTTGATTTTCTTTTTTCGTTCTGTCAGAACACCTTTTCTGGTATCAAATGTGTCAATTTTACCAACCAGATTATATTCCTCTGAATATACAGAAAGGCCCTGCAACACACATGCCCGCGTCGTGTATGTTGCAGTGTCCACTGTCTTATGTGCAGCTGTACCTTTGAGTTGTACGACATCCTGCGATATTATCGTGTCGGTATCAGCATCCAGTGCATGAAAATAAATGGAAACCGGACAAAAAATAAAATCATTCAGACAGGATATCGCTATGGGCTGCTCACTCATACTATCTCCTGCATATAGCGCAGCCACTCTTTATTGGTAACAGCTAGTTTTACCGTTTTCAAATCTTCTTCAGTCTGCACCTGTTTTATTTTTTCAATGGCCCATAATGCTTTGCGCGCAATATGGTATGCACCGTTGGCGTCGGCATCTTTCGGCAGAGTTTCCTGTGCATCACGGCTGTCATAGAACGTACCCTCCTGGTTTCGCACCGGAGAGATCAGATAATCCACATCCACACATCCAGTCATACTGTTACGCATTTGCAGGGTCAACCGCAGCAAATAGATTAACTGACTGAAAAAGTCTTTTTCTGTTTGCGCCAGAATAGCCGGTTTCATGTCCTCACTCTGTGGAATCTGATAGGCTGCAAATAAGTTCTGGAACGCTGTCGTCAGTACAACGATTTCCTGTTCCCACACTCCACTGGCATTGCGGAAGGAACGGATTCGCTCCCCATTGCTGCATATCGTCCACTGCTTGCGGAAATCCTGCGTATGGGCCTGGAAATCATCATAGTTGAATGTAAATTCAAACATATTTTCTGCTGCATTGTAAGAGATCCTCTGGAATCTGGAAACAAACTCCTGTGCAGCCGCAACGCTGGTGTATCTGGGTTTCAGTAAATCTACAAATCCTGTTGTCGGATCTATTTTACTGGTCAGCCATGCTGGCACATAAAAAATAAATCCATCCTGCAGACCACCACCATTCTGATTGGTCAGCTGATAGGCATGCAGCAGCCCGCCTGGCTCTGTTGGCGGTATCTTTTTATCGACCAGATAATTCAGCTTGTCCTTCAACATGGTTTCAAACTTCTGATATACCTGTTTTTCCACCTTTACACGACTGTTTTTAAATCCCGTATTCAAGTCTTCCATGGCGATCACTGCATCATATTTGACCACCAGCCGGCAGATTTCGTGTACGACCTGGCTCAAATAGCCTTCTTTCAGTTCCTTGATAGTTGCAATGGTATCCCAGCTCTTGCGCGCTTTGTCACGGTCTTTTTCCCGCTGGTCCAGAAGCGCATGATAATCTACCGTATAGCCCTGATCGCCCACGATTTCATTCAGCGACTTCTGCTCCACAATCTGCCCCTGGCTGTTGACCACACAGAGATAAATCAGATTTCGTTCCCCTCTGTCGATCCCGATCACATAGGTTTCCTCTGCAGCCTTCAGCGCCTTTCTTACTTCCAGGTTCATATTGCGGGCATTGGGCGCTTTAAAGTTTAAAGTAATTGGCACATGCAGCGAGAACTGTCTTCTGGTATAGCGTTTATCCTTTACTAAATCGTAGGCAAATACGCTTTCTTCCTTTGTATTTTTCAGATTTTTGTTTTTAATTGGCTGATTGGCCGGATGTACCACCTGTTCCGCAGGCTTGATACTGGCCTTACGGTAGAACATTTCGGCCCCGCCATTCAGTTTATACACCACATCATCCAGATTTCGCTGGTCAAACAGCATTTTAAAATATAGGGTATGCAGATTGGGGGTTCCTTTACTGTATGGCGAAAAATCCTTATTGTAGATCTGGAACAGATACAGCTTGCCTTCTCTTATTTTTTCATCGATATAGTCCATCGGAATCGGTTTAAAGTTGATCGCGTATCCTTGCTGTTCTACCTCTTTGTAAAAGGCACTGATATCTGCATAACTTTCGGTCGGGGAAAACTGAAACTGGAAAACATCCCAATCGTGATTTTTTGCGATGGACTGCTTATAAAAATCAATCATTTTGTGACAATCCGCCAGATTAAAATGATCGCCCTTTTTGAAAGATTCCGTTGCGCGTATGTTCAGAATTTCTGCCGATGGCTGATACAGATCTGCATTGGATTTGGCAAAGAAAACCTTCGGCAGCATCTTGTTTGGGCCAGGCAAAAGCTTATATTCCATTTTTTCATAACATACAGTTTTCTCTGTCGGCAAAGAATCTGTCTGCATAAATATTTTGCTGTCTGATTTATCCATAATGGCCAGATAATATAGTCCATCTCTGCGCAGCAATACGGTACGATAATCCCGTTCTTTACTTTCATCCCATCCACCTAATAATTGCGGATTCTCAAAATTCAACTTGATCTTATCGCGAGTATATGGCTTCTGGGTCAGATAATTACGCACTTTATCATACACAAGATCTATGGCAGTCAGAGCCTGATACGGCGGGAGAAATTCGCCATAGAATACATCATCTTTATCTGCCTCTTTTCCAGAACCGTTCCACGGTTTTACCATGCGCTCAAAATCTTTCAAACTGTCCAGAAATGCTTTCAGCAAAGCAACGGCTTCTTTGTTGCTGGCCAGCTTTTTCTCCTCGCAGTATGGTTCTGTCAATAACTGCTGAACAGCAGCGTAATGTTCCGTTATTGCCGCTGCAACTTCCGGTACGGTATGCTGCAAATACTGCACGATGCCCTGCCCTGCATCGTCTTGTAAGCTGTGTTCCCCCATCTGCTGCAATTCTGTGATACTGAAGCTTTCCACCTTCTGATAGGCACGCTTAACTTCCACGCTATACGTTTCCGGATCTTTTTTCCCAATGGGATGCTGCGCTTCATACGCCGCTTTCCATGCATCTGGTAGTGCATTCCACGAACCAAATACCCGCTGTGAAAGGTCTGTCACCGCTGCCCGATTGCCCAGATAAATACCGCTTGGCTCATACTGATCGATTCCAGCAAACAGCTGCTGCAAATGCTCTACCGCATCCTTAACCCCCTGCTGATACATCTGCTGCACAAGATGCAGCAATTCTGTATCCTCTGTAATTTTTTCCGGGATAAAAGAAATACTGATTCTGTCGCTTAAAATCTGCTTGAATAACGGTTTGAAAAGCGGTAGACGCATAGCATGATTTTTCTTGGCATATTGCTGATTATACAGATTGATTGCTTCATTCAGGCCCTGTATTTTATTTCCGTCTTCTGTGATATAGCCACCTAACATTTGATTATAAGTATCAATTCCGGACTGACTCAGCACCTGCTCAAATTGCTCCACAGCAAACATGTCATTGATCTGTGGGAAATGTTTTTCCAGCGTGCACCACGTTTCTGCAGGAAGTGCTTCTTTCACCCTGGCATAGTTTTTCCGATTGTCCAGAAATTTTGGAAGATTCTCATGGATACACCGGTAGGCAATGGAAGTTCCCTTCTCATCCTCTGCATACATATTCTCACGATTTGTGTAAAAACCAGTGAAATACGTTGTAAATTTCTCAAACTCTTTTGCCGTTTGCAATTCTTCCGCGTCGGTCAGAAAACGCGGCAGGAATGTACAAATCATATCTGCACCAAACAAAGCTTTATACTCTGCTTTTTCCTCTTTGGAAATGCCCTGCAGATGTCTGGCAACTTCCTTGCGCAGCGTTTCCTCCGCTTTTCTCAGCTGGTCCGTTTCTTTCTCCGTTCTTCCTGGTTTTTCATACAGATCAGCATATACCTGCAGCGCTTTGGAAAGGTGACAGCAATTCAGACGGCGCTCAATATAATCTTTGTGATAGCGGTCAATCAACCCTTTCACCTTCTGATAGCTTTCGGCCCGTTTTTCATCTTCCTCCAGCAGTAATTTGCCTTCAAAATTCTGCTCTGTCTCTCCCACTGGAATCAGACTGAACTGTAATGTTTTGGACAGTGCATACTGATTGGTAAACATCTCTATTTTTTTCATACGCCATCCTCCCTCAAATGTTTCTTTCTTTTATTATATCCGATAAACAGACAACAGAAAAGTACAAGATTGCATCAACTGTTTTTACAGAAAACAGATAAGAAATAACGCCTGTCGAAACGACAGGCGCTGTAAAAGTTCCAAATATCTTCTTTTCTTATTTTCCCTGCATAGCAGTCAGCTGACGCTTGGTGATATTTTTTGGACAAATGTTTTTGAAGATGATGGCGTCCAGCGGCTGGGTGTAATGCTGTTCGTTTTCCGGCAGCATGGGGGTTGCCATAAAGTACAGATCTTTTGCAACTTCCCGCACGGTACCTTCGTTGAATTTTGCTTCCATACCTTCGGCGATCACCGAAGCCCGCAGACCGTCCTGCAGTTCTTTGCTCAGGTTGGTCACAAATTCGCTCAGCGCATTCAGGTTATCGGCGTTATACATCAGCCCTTTGATCAGTGCCACATAAGCCATGTTCAGCGGATAAGGCAGTGCATCCACAAAATGCAGTTCCATGCCGCTGGCAGTCAGTTTGATCTCCGGCATCATCATATCCAGCACGCCGGCAACCGCATCGTCGCTGACATCCCGGTTATCATACACTTCTTCATTGGTAAGATCGGTAGCTTTGATGCTCTGGCCTTCTTCCACCGCAATGGCCGGTGCATTGGCTACAATATTGGCATACTGGGCATATTTGAAGCTGTGTCCGCTGATGACATTTTCCACCTTGGACAGCGCAGTCTGCATGGCATCATCCAGTGCGATGCCTGCCACAAACTGATCGTAATCCGCACCGTCCACCACCGGCACATTGTCCAGCAATGCAGCAAAAACAGGAGCCAAGGTGTAGAGTACACGATATTTCTTTTCCATATCGTCGCTATGAGCATAATCCAGTGTCACAACTGTTTTGGCAGCAGCTTTTAAGGTCTGCAGCGCAGCTTTGTCGTCTTTCAGCGCTTCGGTCAGCAGCTGGGCTTTCACCATCGGCACTGTTTCGATCTCTTCCGCCTTGCTCACCGGCTGATACCCGATGGATAACAGCAACTGGTTTCTGGCTTCCAGTTCGCTGCCTAAGCTCTGCAGGAAATCCAGATAGGCTTTGTCGATCACTTTCAGACTGTCTGTTTTGGCGATCTGCACTTCGATCTGGCCGCCGGCCTGCACCAGCACAGTGGTGTTATCTTTCTGCGCACCGATCAGCGCGTCTTCTTCGTACAGTCCTTCCCAGTCACTCCGGGTCAGATATTCCAGCAGACTTTCAATGCCGTTTTCACCATCAAACGGCACTGCCGTTAAGTCTGCCCGGTTTACCAGGAAATGACCAAAGCTGACGCCGATCTGAAATTCCTCATGGATCACTTCATTTTTTTTCAGACATGCTACGATCCGTTCTTTTAACATATATCACAACGCTCCATTTCAACAGATAAATTTATATGCCCATAGTATACCATGAATTGTGGGGAAACTCTATAGGCAACCACGAAAAATGAGTGGTATAACTTTTTTTTCTTCACATTATTTTTCGTAGTCCACAATGGCCAGAAGCTCGCCGTATTTCTGCTCCAGCTTGAAATATTCCTCGGCAATATTCATCGCCGCCAGCACAGCCACATCCCGGTAATCCAGCCGGTTCTGCCCATCGCCGATCTGATGCATCATGTCATTGACATGAGCTGCAATGGCCTCCACCTTTGCTTTTTCCTCCGGCATCACCCGCAGGGTGTACATCTGCCCGTAAATCTCTACACTGATCTTTTCCCGCTCATTCATGCAGCATGCCCTCCAGCGGATAATCTCCGGTAAATACGGTCTCGGCAGGGCCTGTCATGTACAGGTGCCCGCTGGCTTCATCCCAGCGCACCTCTAAATCGCCGCCATCCAGATGCAGTTTGATATTTCTGCCGGTCCTGCCGTTTAAGATACAGGCTACCGTGGTGGCGCAGGCACCGGTGCCGCAGGCCCAGGTCTCTCCGCTGCCCCGCTCCCAGACCCGCATCCGCAGCGTCGTGCGGTTGACGACACGGACGAACTCCGTGTTGACCCGCTCCGGGAACTCCGCGGCGTACTCAAACCGGGGGCCGATGGCCGCAAGGTCAAGGCCGTCGATGGCGTCCTCAAAGATCACACAGTGGGGATTGCCCATGGAGACGCCGGCAACGCGCC
>CAMFFG010000071.1 GCA_945949655.1 uncultured Peptococcaceae bacterium | reverse complement strand
ATCTGGACAGCTCGGTCAGCGAATTGTTTGAATAAGCAAAGCTGCAGATCGATGTGAGAATAGATTCAGAGGATAGATTTATTTGTAAAATAAAAAGGCAAGGGCTGCTGCGGTGGCCTTTGCTTTTGTGTTTCCACCAGAAAATTTTTGTGGTGAAAACAGGACTTTTTCTGTTTGCGGCGAAATTTTTATTAAGTTATTGGAAAGGCTGTAGAATAGCAGCGGGAAAGCTGCTGCCTTTGTGATAACAGGGTGATAAGTATACAAAAGATTTGAGAAGTCGAAGAACCGTTTTGCCGGTTCCTCGGCTTTGCTGTGTTTGCTGCTTTTTATGGTGAGAGGCTGGCGAAAAAGCCAGTATTATTTTGCTGCGGCAATCCATATAAAAGAACAGAGGAGGTATCTTTCCATGAAAATGATTATCGGGCTGGGCAATCCGGGCAAGGAATATGCGCAGACAAAGCACAATGTGGGCTTTATGGTGGTGGACGCCATTGCTGAGGAGCTAGATGTGGTGGTAGAAAAGAAACAGTGTCAGGCGTTCACACAGGTGGCGAACTGGGACGACGAAAAAATTCTGCTGGTGAAGCCGCAGACCTATATGAACCTGAGCGGGCAGGCGGTGATGGAGCTGCTGAACTATTATAAAGACCGCATCGATGATCTGCTGGTGATCCATGACGATCTGGACCTGCCGCCGGGGCAGCTGCGCTTTAAGCAGGGCGGTGGCGCCGGTGGGCACAATGGGATCAAAAATATCATTGCCCATCTCAATTCCAACGATTTTGACCGGCTGAAAATTGGTATCGGTCGCGGTCAGTACGACACAAAAGATTATGTACTGACACCGTTCAGCGGTGCGGATAAAAAAGCCATTGAAGAAGCGGTGGCGCTTTCTGTGGGTGCGGTAAAGACCTGGCTGGATGAGGGGATCGCTCCGGCGATGAATCGCTACAATACGCGGGCGCGTTAAATCGTATCGTAATGTTTCACGTGAAACGTTGTGCAGATGGATTGACAGAAACAGACAGATGAAGGACAGATAAATTGTGACAGTATGGTTACATAGTTTGGAGAGGTGAATGATTTTTATGGAGGCACAGAAAACAGCGCTTCTGGATTTTTTGCAGGACGAGCCGGAAATCGCGAAAGTGCGGGAACAACTGATATATCACAACGAGGCTGTGGTGTATGGCGTATATGAAGGGCAGCGGACCTGGATCACAGCTTCGCTGGCGCAGCAGCTGGGGCAGGGCAATCTGCTGGTTTTGTGTGATACCCAGAAGCGTGCCAAGGAATTGTGGGAGGATCTGGTGAATCTGCTGCCATCCTGCGAAGTACTGTATTTTCCTGCGCTGGAGATGATACCGTATGAGGTGATCGCACAGAGCGGCGAGCTGGAGCAGAAACGACTGGAGGTATTGTCCCATCTTGTACTGGAACCAGAAAAGTCGTTTGCGGTGGTTACGACGATGGAAGGGCTCAGCAAAAAACTGCTGCCGGCCGGTGATTTCCGGCAGGGGCTGTTACAGCTGGAGGTTGGGCAGCAGCTGGATCAGCAGCAGCTGAAAGCTCATCTGGTAGCCTTTGGCTATGAGTATGCGGAGCAGGTGGAACGACCGGGCCAGTTTTCCGTGCGGGGCGGCATTCTTGATATTTATTCGGCCAATTATAAGAATCCGCTGCGGCTGGAGTTTTTTGATGATGAAGTGGATTCGATCCGCTTTTTTGAGACATCCACGCAATGCTCTGTGGAAAAAGTGAAACAGGCATGGCTGGTGCCGGGGCGGGAGTTTTTTCTGATGCCGCAGTGCAAAGAGGCCGGCATACGCCGGATCCGGGAGCAGTACAGCCATCAGATCGAGCAGTTATCCCGCCGGAAGGACCGGGAACCTTTGGAACGGCTGCAGGGCAAGATCGGGGAACTGCTGGAAAAACTGCAGCAGGATATGTATTTTACCGGGTTGGAGCAGTATCAGACTTTTTTCTATCCGGAGCATGCCAGCCTGCTGGATTATATGGGGTATCAGCCCCTTGTGGTGCTGGACGAAGCCAACCGCATTCAGGAAGCTCAGGAGTATCTGGAAAAAGAACGGCGGCAATCGTTCAGTGAGCTGTTGCTGAAAGGCGGGGGGCTGCCGGGACAGGCAGCGTATTTTTTCAGTCTGGAAGATCTGGTACAGCTGCTGGAGCCGGTGCGGCATCTGTGTTTTTCTCTGCTGCCCAAGCAGTCGGTGTTTCAGCAGCGTGATTCCCGCATGGCGCTGGACTGCCAGAATATCTCATCTTTCTTTGGCAATCCGCAGCTGTTGGTGGAGGAACTGCAGACCTGGCAGAAGCATAACTATCGCATTCTGATCCTGCTGACATCGGAGGCTAAGGCCAAACGGCTGCAGCAGATGCTGACCGACCAGGATATCCTCTGCAGCTGGATCGCCCAGCGGTATCAGGCGGATCCGGGACAGATCTATCTGGCTTACGGGAATATCAGCCACGGGGTGCGCTTTCCGCAGAGCAGACTGGTGATCATCAGTGAGACGGAAGTATTCCAGCAGCAGAAAAAACGGGTGAACAAAAAGTTTTTCCAGGAAGATGGGCAGAAGATCACCCAGCTGGATGACTTGAAAGTGGGCGACTATGTGGTGCACATGAATCACGGCATTGGGCGCTATATGGGGATCGAACGGCTGAAGGTGCAGGATGTGGAACGGGACTATCTGATCGTGAAATACTCTGATGATGGCAAGCTGTATATCCCGGTGGAGCAGTTTGATCTGCTGCAGAAATATACGGTAAACGAAGGCGTGGCGCCTAAGGTGAATAAACTGGGCGGCAACGAGTGGCAGCGCACCAAAAACAAAGTAAAAGCATCGGTAGAAAAGCTGGCTGAAGGGCTGCTGGAGATCTACGCCCGCCGCAAAAGCCAGGAGGGGTATGCGTTCTCACCAGATGATCAGTGGCAGAAAGAATTTGAAGATGCCTTCCCCTATGTGGAAACCGAGGATCAGCTGCGCGCCATTGAAGATGTAAAACGGGACATGATGTCCACCACGGTGATGGACCGTCTGATCTGTGGCGACGTGGGCTATGGGAAAACAGAAGTGGCGATCCGCGCCGCTTTTAAAGCGGTCAACGATGCCAAGCAGGTGGCAGTGCTGGTACCTACCACAGTGCTGGCGCAGCAGCATTATAATACATTTCTGGAACGGTTCCAGCCTTACGGCATACGGGTGGAAATGCTGAGCCGGTTCAGCACGCCCAAACAGCAGAAGGAGACCATCGAAGGGCTCAGATCTGGTGCGGTGGATATTGTGGTGGGCACCCATAAACTGCTGGGCAAGACCGTTCAGTTTCACGACCTGGGTCTGCTGATTGTGGATGAGGAACAGCGCTTTGGTGTTACCCATAAAGAAAAGATCAAGAGCCTGCGCTCACAGGTGGATGTGCTGACCATGTCAGCTACGCCCATCCCCCGCACACTGCACATGTCGCTGGTGGGGATCCGGGATATGAGCGTGATCGAAACGCCGCCGCAGGACCGTTATCCCATCCAGACCTATATTGTTGAGCGCACGCCGGAGCTGATGAAGGATGCCATCCGGCGGGAACTGGGGCGGGGCGGTCAGGTATATGTGGTGCATAACCGCGTGGAGGACATTGAACAGCTGGCGGAAGAGATCCGTCTGCTGGTGCCGGAAGCACGGATCCTGGTGGGGCATGGCCAGATGAAGGAACATCAGCTGGAACAGATCATGATGGACTTTATCAATTATCAGGCGGATATTCTGGTATGCACCACCATTATTGAAACCGGGCTGGATATTGCCAATGCCAACACCATGATCGTGGATGAGGCCGACAAAATGGGGCTGGCCCAGCTGTATCAGCTGCGGGGCCGCGTGGGCCGCAGCAATCGCATTGCGTATGCCTATCTGACTTATAAAAAGGATAAGACCTTGAGTCAGCTGGCGGAAAAACGGCTGGCTGCTATCCGGGAGTATACCGAACTGGGCTCTGGCTTTAAAATCGCCATGCGGGATCTGGAGATCCGCGGCGCCGGTAATCTGCTGGGGGCTGAGCAGCACGGCCATGTGGCCGCCGTGGGTTTTGATCTGTACTGCAGTATGCTGGATGAAGCCATCCGCGAGCTTAAAGGCGAAAAAACAGGCAAACGTCGCGAAGTGGAGATCGACCTGCAGGTCAGCGCTTTTATCCCGGAATACTATATTCGGGACAGCTCTGTGAAGCTGGGCTTTTATCAGCGTATTCAGCAGGCGCGGGCCATCAGCCGGCTGCATTTGCTGGAGGACGAAATGATAGACCGGTTTGGCGATGTGCCGCTGGAAACCTGGAATCTGCTGCGGGTGGCAGAACTGAAAATTTACTGCATGGAGATCGGCATTCGCAGCTTAAAGCAAAAAGGCGGTGTCGTAAACGCGCTGTTTGAGCCGGATACCGGGATGGACCTGCCCAAACTGATGGA
This sequence comes from uncultured Peptococcaceae bacterium, assembly GCA_945949655.1. Classification (GTDB taxonomy): domain Bacteria; phylum Bacillota; class Peptococcia; order Peptococcales; family Peptococcaceae; genus UBA7185. Next base: position 1,845 of record CAMFFG010000071.1, on the reverse strand, counting down.
GCTGGTGAAAAAGTACAAACGACAGCTCACCTATGGCAGCGACGGTGGCGAACTGGTGGTGCGCATTTCAGCTGGCAGTATAGATTCTGAAAAATGTCTGGATTTGATAAAAGAAATTTTATTAGACATGGTTTCCATTGTGCAAAAATAGGCATTCTGCTATAATGATATCGTGTCAGACATGACAGCAAAGAATCGAAGGAGAGAGAATAACAATGAAGAAAAAATTAGCATTACTGGTTTTAGGCGTGTTTCTGGTGAGCGGCCTGTTCGGCTGTGGCAATAAAGTACCGGAAGGCACCGTGGCAACGGTAAATGGCGAACCGATCTCGCAGGAAGAACTGGATATCAACTACAATCAGTTTTTACAGCTGTATGCGTTTTATGGATTCGATGTGACCCAGGACGATATAAAGCTCGAAGCGAGAAACACCATGCTGGATAACATGATCACGCAGGAGCTCCTGCTGCAGGAAGCAGAAAAAAGAGGCTTGAGCGTGAGCGATGAAGAAGTGGAAGAAGATATTCAGAGCATGGTGACCAATCAGTATGGCGGCAGCCAGGCTGATCTGGAAGAAGCGGTACAGCAGGCCGGCATGACCATGGATTTCTTTAAGGATGCCAAAAAAGAAGAACTGCTGCTGACCAAATTACAGACAGAGCTGGTGAACAACCCGGAAACCGTGGATGTGATCAAAGCAAGCCATATTCTGGTAGATACCGAGGAAGAAGCCAATGAAATCATTGCGCAGTTAGATGGCGGCGCTGATTTTGCTGCCCTGGCGCAGGAAAAATCCACCGATACCGGCTCTGCTGCAAACGGCGGTGAACTGGGCTATTTTGCAGTAAACGGCGCGACCACCTCCAAAATGGTAGATGCATTCAGTCAGGGGGCGCAGGCTCTGGAAGCTGGCGAATACTCCAAAACTCCGGTACAGAGCGAATTCGGTTATCATATCATTCTGGTGGAAGATAAACAGTCTGATGTGAATCTGCTGGAAGATAGCGAAAAATATCAGAGCGTGCTGCAGGGGATCTACAGCTATGGCTTGCAGAATCTGGCCGCAAGTCTGGAAGAAGATGCAGATATTGAAATTCTGATCGATACCAATGCGGTACCGGAATCACCGGATAACGCGACTGCAGAAACAGAAACCGACAGCAGTGGAGAAAGCGAACAGCAGTAAAAACCGTTCTTTCCGGAACAGAATGGAAATACGATACGGTGCAGCATAGAACAGGGGGGCTTAGTATGCAGCAGGCAGAAGTGGTAGACAGTAAAGAAAAACTGAAGGACTTGGAAGCAGCGGCCAACGAAGGATTTGCCCGCGCGCAGTTTAATCTGGGCATGTGTTATGAACAGGGCAAATGGGTAGAGCAGGATATGGAAAAGGCCATCGAATGGTATAAGAAATCGGCGGAACAGGGAAACCTCAACGCCTGCTATCTGATGGGCAGCCGGTACTACAACGGCGATGGTGTGGAACAGGACATGGAAAAAGCCTTTGAAAATTTTAAGGTAGCGGCAGAAAAAGGACATATTATAGCACAGCAGTTTTTAGGAGAATGCTACACCTTTGGACAGGGCACAGAGCAGAATCTGGAAGAGGCTGCAGAATGGTATCTGCGGGCTGCCATGCGCGGTTCGCTGGAAGCACAGGTGAATCTGGGGATCTGCTATAACCAGGGATTGGGTGTGGAACAGAATTATGACGAAGCCATCAAATGGTTCCGCAAGGCTGCCGAAGCAGAGCATCCAGCCGGTAAAATGAATCTGGCTATCTCCTATTATGAAGGAGAGGGCGTAGAGCAGGATAAAGCAAAGGCCGTACAGCTGTTGACAGA
>CAMFFG010000070.1 GCA_945949655.1 uncultured Peptococcaceae bacterium | reverse complement strand
AGGACTCAACCGTTTTTGTATAGTAGTAGGTGTCACATCAATTGTAACACTACAATTTTCTGGAAAAATGACTGCGGTGTATTGATTCCGCAGTCATAAACCATACATCCATGCAGACGCTTATTGAACAAAAAAGGAAACATCATCCAAGTTCAAGCTCTGCTCTCCTTCGGCTTCCACTTCAAACGTGATTTTCACACGCACAGCCGTTGCAGGAATCACCTTAGTGATGCCTCTATAGTAGCCGAATTCTCTGTTATCATTGGGCATATCCTGTTGCCGGATAAAAATGGTGAGAACCTCTTCCTCCTGCCCCTGCCCATTGATCACGGTTACTGTTGCTTTTAACTGAACCTGCGCGCCATTTCCTCTCGCAAAAAAGGACAGTTCATAGAAGCATGCGCCTGAAACCGTTACCTTCTGGCACAAAATTGCTTTGTCTTTCAGCTTCACAGAAGATTGACCGGAATGTACATTGCCTTGCATGGTATCTTTTACAGACAAATCTGCATTGTTGATCGTCCAACCGGTGGGCACAGTTCCGGTAAACAGTTCCATCCCACCATTGACTATCTGTTCACCTTTGGATACACAAGGGCAGACGCAGGTTCCTGTAGCCCCTGTTGCACCGGTGGCACCTGTCATCCCAGTTGCTCCGGTAGCACCTGTCGCTCCTTTTGGAATTACAAAATCCAATACGTGGTTAGGCGATCCTGTCACATCAGTTACGGAAGCATCTGTGCCCGGTTCTCCAGTTGTTGTATTGCGAATGGTGATGGTATCGGCTGTTCCATCATTGCCTGCCGGGCCAGTTGGCCCTGTTGGACCAGTGGCACCAGTAGCGCCGGTTGGCCCCTGCGGACCATCATTGCCAATCGGTCCCGTAGCGCCTGTCGCCCCTGTAGGCCCCGTAATGCCCGTAGCTCCGGTTGCACCAGTTGCCCCTGTAGCACCTGTAGCGCCAGCGACTCCGGTGGCACCAGTTGCTCCAGTGACTCCTGTTTCGCCCGACGGACCGGTCGGACCTGTCACGCCCGTTGCCCCCGTTGCACCGGTCTGGCCAGGCACTCCCGTAGCACCGGTCGACCCTGTGGCGCCAGTTACGCCTGTCGGTCCCTGTGGTCCCATCGGTCCCATAGGACCTACACAGCAGCAGTTAGAACTGCAGCAATTATTTTTCTGTGTCATATTGTTCCTCCTATATTTGATAAAAATCACAAATCAGAATTGCGCGGTAAATATTCTGATCCGCTCAATTTAATATATGAACCGCCATTGTCTTTGTTTCGCAGAAAAAGCCAATGATATTGCATAACAGAATATACAGTTTTTTGTTGTGGATATCTTCTTTTTCTTACCACAGGTTGTTTGACGCTGTAGAACAGGCCTGTTATAATAAAAAAAACTGTTTTTCAGGAAAGAGAGCGATACTATGAAAAAAAATCGAGCGGAAGAACTGATTCGGCGTTCCGAACGCTGCTGCTGTAAACAATGCGGCGGCCCTCTGGAAATCCGTATCATCGTCTATAATAAATATGGCGGCTCTGGAGCAGAACTGTACTGTCCTCACTGTCAGAAAATCGAATATGGTACAGAACCGGAAATTTATCGTGCTGCCAAAGATTTTGTGGATCGAGTTGGCTTTAATCATTTTGTAGATTTAGAAGAAAACGAGCGGACATATATGCTGAATATCGCCAAGGTTTGTGAAATTCTCAGCTGGGGAACCAAATACTGGGGCTTATCGGATAAAAACGGATTCAAAATCTCGCTGCATCTTCCAGATGAAGAAGATGAGTAGACAGGAGGACTTTGTATGGATCCTATATGCAAACTGGAACAGCTGAGTTGTAAAGCTGGTAACAAATATATTTTAAAGGATATCGACTGGGAAGTCCAAAAAGGACAGCATTGGGTCGTTTTTGGCATGAACGGCAGCGGCAAAACAACATTGTTGAGCATCATTGCTGGTTATATGGCACATACCCACGGGGATTTGGAAGTGTTTGGACAGCATTATAACGATGACAATATTCTGGAGCTCCGGCAGCGCATCGGCTGGGTCAGCGCATCTTTTTTTGATAAATGCCTTTCCCATGAAACGGTACTGGATATTGTTCTGGCCGGAAAATTCTCCACATTAGGTTTGGACGATGCTATCACCGATTCCGATGTTGTACGCGCCAAAGCGCTATTGACCGAACTGCGGCTCAAATCCAAAATTGCTTATCCCTTCGATTTTCTTTCCAAAGGAGAACGGCAGAATGTGCTGATTGCCCGCGCCTTAATGACCAATCCAGAGCTGCTGATTTTGGATGAACCATGTACCGGACTGGATGTGTTTTCCCGGGAATATCTGCTCAGTACACTCCGTGACCTGGCACAAAATACCGATGTGACGATTATTTTTGTGACCCATTACACGGAAGAAATTTTAGATATTTTTCCCAACTGTCTTCTGTTAAAAAATGGCCGTATCTATGCCAAAGACCGCACAGACCAGATCTTTACATCAGAACGGTTATCTGAATTTTTAAATTACCCTGTGACAGTCAGCTGGCAGAATAATCGCATTCAGGTGCGCCTGGAAGTTGACTCGCACATAAAAACACTTCTGCAGAACAACCCATCTGCTGATTCCAGCAGCGAATACAAACAACTTTGCATCCAATCTGACAGTAACTGTTGAACTAAAAAACCGAATGCGCTCCAACACGCATCCGGTTTTTTATGGTTCTGTTCGATTTATATAAATTTACACGTTTTATACTTTTTGTTTTTATACTTTTTGCAATGTTCGTTTCAGTTCATCCAGCACAATGGTCTGCAATTTATTCAATTCGTACCCTTTCGGTTTTAACACCAGTGTTTCCAGGCGCAGATTTTCTTTGATAGGCAGTACTTTCAAATCGCTGGTATCGTAACTATCGCCATGCACAATCAGCTCTGTAGCAAAACTGAATGCAGCTCCATCCTGAATGGCGTTTTTCTGCAAAGTGGTATTGCTGGAGTTGATCATAACCTGCACATCCACATCATAATCCTGCCATAAAATCTCCCGCATATGGGCGCAGTCACCCCAAGCCACCGGATATTTACTCAATTCTTTCAGACTGACACTCTCTTTTTTTGCCAGTGGATTGTTTGCTCCAACACAAGCCACAAGAATATCGCGAAACAATACTTCCCATTCCAGCCAATCTGCATAATCTTCTATATAGCCGCTACCACAATTGTGATTGACCGTCTGAATTAATGCGATCTCTTCTTCCCCTTTTCGCAGACGGTTCAACATCTCCCTCGTCAGCATTTCCTCCACCATGACATTTACTTTGGGATATTGCCTCCGCATACTGGTCAGAAAACGGGATCCAAGAATATGCCCCACATAGCTGCTCTGCAGCAATCGTACCTGTCCTTTTAAATTGCTTCCGCTGTTGACATAGGTGCTCTCATATAATTCCTGAAAATCCGACACGATCTGACGGGCTTTTTCCACAAATAGCTTGCCGGTATCGGTCAACTGTACCCCTTTGTGGGATCGGATCATCAAAACAACACCAAGCTCAGCTTCCAGTTTGTTGATGGCTTTGCTGATGGTCTGCTGGGTCACAAAAAGATTTTCTGCAGCCACGGTGATGGAGTTGGTTTTTGCCACCATGCAGATGTATTGCAGTTGTTCAATGTTCATGGCGTACCTCCCAAATTCACATAAACAAATTCGCATAGAAAACGATCAAGAAAACAACTCTCATGGAAAACAAATCTCATGATCGTATACATTATAACATACATCTGCTGAAGAAAACAGCCCAGCAGATGCTGGGCTGTCAAAAATTATGTTTTTTGATAGGAAATTTGATAGGAAACCAGTCTGTTTTTTATTCTGCGATTGCCTGGTAGATGACGCCGCCTTCTACATCTTTTGGCATGCGGTTGCCAACCAGCTGGCAGATGGTTGGTACAATATCCACATTCCGTACAGGCCGTTTCAATACTTCGCCTTTCTTCAGGCCACCACCAGCCATGATGCACAGAGCACCAGCAGAATAGCCGTGGTTGGTCACATGACCTGGCGCATTGAAATGTTCAAAGCCAAAATCTTTGGTCAGCTGGAAGAAGATATCGCCGACATGGTTGCCGCCAACCCCTAAAGCTTCCATTTCTTCTCTGGTACAGCAGAAGGAAACGACCCGTTCTCCGCTCTTTGGATCGCGATATGCATACAAATCAGTGATGATCTGCTGAACCAGTTTATCATAATCTTCTGGTTCTACAATACCTTCTGGATCACGGCCCTTCAGATTGATGTAAATGTAAGATGTGCGATGGTTGATTGCCTTTGTTCTGCTCCAGTCAACCGCATACATCCCTTCAATGCCTGGAACTGGCACGATGGTAGTATAGCCTAGTTCACTCAGCACGCCGGCATTAATCCCGGATAATTCTCCGATACCAGGGTTTTCGTAACCTGGAGAACGCGGAATTGCCGCATGGTCGGAAGTGATAAATGCTGCTGTATCATCATCCACATATTCCAGTACCATACCGATGTATTTATCATTGATTTCATAAATGCGGTCAATATTGTCAGCCATCCGTTCCCATTCAGGATGCGCACCTGGTACTGCCTGTTCAATATACCAGTGGTTAAACAGGTCGATGCTGTGCAGATGAATATAGAACAGCTGCCAGTCTGGATTCTGTTTGAACAGATAGCGGGTAGCATCCATATGCCAATCGTTTACCTTGTCGAAGGATTCCAGTGCAATTTCATCACCCAGCTTGGTGTGACGGTCGATGGTTGCAAAGTAGCACATTGGGCCAACTGCGTCCATCAGTTCTTTCTGCAGAGATTTTGGATAAAAGTATTCATCATCTTCAATGTTCATCACATGAGAAATGTACACACGACCTGCAGTACCTTCTTCGTTCATGTCAACACCGCGCAGATAATAAGCAACCTTGGTTGGTTCTTCATCAATTGGGAAGGTATCATAAATTGCTTCAGACCAGGTCGTCAAGGTGCAGGAACCCAGTGGTTTATCTTCTTTCTTGCTGGCATACAGTGTAAAGGTATCGTAATGTTTTCCATCAGATGCTGTGATCAGCAGATAACGGCGTACTAAAGAGTCATTCATAGTAATCAGACATTCTTTGGCGTTTTCTGGTACTTCAAAGCTCCAGTTTGCAGCATCTTTCAGTGGTGTATACAGCATATCGGCAGCATCGGAGTTCGCCTGTTCTTCTGCACTTAAACCGTACAGCACCATAGCGGGCGATTCCAGTGGCGGTGTGCGGAAATGGCTGCCTGTCATAGCGGCCAACAGGTCTTCCTTGCTCATGCCGGCACCCATGCCAGGGTACATTTCTCCTGCTTCGCCCTGTGCACCTGCATCTGCGTCTGCAAATTTATCTACCTGATCTTTAAATACAATGCAGTCGCCGGAAGCCTGGTTTACAGAGTGTGGCACTTCCTTGCTGGTTGGATATTCGGATTTCATCACAACCAGTTTCTGGAACCCAACAGAACTTCTCAGGAATGGCACAACACCAGTGCCATCTACAAAGATATTGCTGCTGCCTTCCACACGGTTCGGCCATGCTTCACAATAGTTCAGCATGATGCATTTTTTGCCTTCATCGTTAAATGCTTCCCAAATCAGTTCGCTTTCTACCCGGCGGGAATCCCAGTTTAATTCTGTAATACCCAACGATTTTCCCAGCGTATGGTTTAAGAAGTCTGTAATCCCATGGGTTCTCGGATAGTTTCCAGTAGCCAGAGAGCACCAGTTTGGCGGGGTCCCGGCTGGAAGTACACCCAGCATATCCAGATTTTCAGTGGCAATCCCTTTTTCCAGTAATTTTTTCATGTTCGGCATTCTGCCTTCTGCGATCAGTTTTTTTACACGGACTGGATCCGCACCGTCTAAACCAATCATCATTGCACGTTTCATCCCCATTGTAAAAACCTCCTTAATCTGATTCTCTAATTATTTTATTTTTCCTTGCTCCTCATTATAAGCACTGCCTCATTGTTTGTGAAACAGCCAGCTTTCTCTTTCCGCATACTCACACAACCAAAAGTTGTGTGAACAACATATTTTTAGGACAACAGCGTAAAAGAAAAATACAGCCATGAAAGACCAAACAGCAAAACCAGAAACCCCAAAATTATCATGATAGCCTGTTTCTGCCTAGAGGCTTTCATCGGGTTCACATACACCCGCCCCTGCGCCTCATTAAATACAATCAGGGAACTGCGGCCTGTAGCCCACTTTCCTGCCTCTTCCGTGCCATACGAATTGGTCACCTGCCGAATCTTAAAATCTTTGGTGAATTCAAATGTCACTGCCAGTTCACTGTTATTTTTACACGGTCGTATCTGGGTAACCGTCGCTGAGATCGGAAGAGCGTCGTGTAGGGAAAGAGTGTAGATCTCGGTGGTCG
>CAMFFG010000069.1 GCA_945949655.1 uncultured Peptococcaceae bacterium | reverse complement strand
ACCTTTGACTACGGCATGGGTGTCGGGGCGGAACAGGCTGTTGTGGTGGATGGCTGTGTAGCAGAGGCTGTACAGCAGGAATTTGAAAAGAGAGGCGCTTATTTTCTGTCGGAAGAAGAGAGCCGGATTTTGGGAAATCGACTATTCCCAAAAGGAAAACAGGATGATACCATGGTGGGACAGTCAGCAGAACAGGTTGCGCGGCGAGCCGGATTGACCGTGCCGGCTGGCACAAAGCTGCTGGTGGCAGTACAGTCCCATGTACCGTTGGATGACGGTTATCGCCGGGAATTGATGTGTCCGGTGCTGGCCTGGTATGTGGAAGAAGACTGGCGGCATGCCTGTGAAAAATGTATTGAACTGCTGCTGACCCAGGGAACAGGTCACACACTGGTGATTCATTCAAAAGACGAAGCTGTAATCCGACAGTTTGCCTTGCAGAAACCGGTGGGACGGATCCTGGTCAATACACCGGCTGTGCTGGGCAGTATGGGGATCACCACCGATCTGTTTCCTGCCTTAACGCTGGGAAGTGGCTCAGCGGGACAAGGGATCACAGCAGACAATGTATCGCCACGCAATCTGATCTATATCCGCAAAGTCGGTTATGGTGTGCGCCAAGGCGATATGGCTTTAGCGCAGCTTTCCGGAAAAGAAACACAAACTGTATCAAACGAACAGCAGAATTTAGAACAGCTGATCCGGCAGATGCTGGCACAGGAACTGAGAAAACCGCAGTGAGATTGAAAATTAGAAAATGGAGGAAGTTACGATGAATCTTTATGAATTTTCAGATAAATTTGCAACAGCAACGCAGAAATTATCAGCAGAAGAAAGACAACTGCTGCTGACGGCCTTTCAGAAGGTGGCAGCCCAGCTGGATGCGGAAAAAGCAGCTGCACAGAGTTTTTCGCCTGATGTTACAGAGACTGATGTACCCGACGGCATGACGGATCGTCTAAAACGGTTAAAAGCAAATTATATGAAACAGGTGCCCAGCATTACCACATACCGTGCCCGTGCAATCACGAAAATCGCCCGGGAAAATCCAGGAATGCCGAAGGTAATGCTGCGGGCTAAATGCTTCCGTTACTGCTGCGAAACGGCACCGCTATTGATTCAGGATGATGAACTGATCGTGGGGCATCCCTGCGGCGCGCCGCGAGCCGGGGCTTTTTCTCCTGATCTTGCCTGGAGATGGATGGAGGATGAAATCGATACCATCGGCAGCCGTCCGCAGGATCCCTTCTATATTTCGGAAGAAGATAAACGTATTATGCGAGAAGAACTGTTTCCTTTCTGGAAAGGAAAATCCGTGGATGAATACTGTGAAGATCAGTTTCGGGAAGCTGGCCTGTGGGAATTATCCGGTGAATCCTTTGTGTCGGACTGCTCCTATCATGCGCTGAATGGCGGTGGAGACTCCAATCCCGGCTATGATGTGATTCTGATGAAAAAAGGAATGCTGGATATTCAGCAGGAAGCCAGAGAGCATCTGGAACATCTGGATTACGGTAATCCGGATGATATTGAAAAGATTTATTTTTATAAGTCTGTCATTGATACCACAGAAGGTGTCATGATTTATGCCCGTCGTCTGAGTCAGTATGCGGCAGAACTGGCTCAAAAAGAAACCAACCCGCAGCGGAAAGCAGAGCTGTATAAAATTTCGGAAATCAACGCCCGTGTACCGGCACACAAACCGGAGACCTTCTGGGAAGCCATTCAGGCTGTCTGGACAGTGGAATCCCTGCTGGAAGTGGAGGAAAACCAGCCCGGGATGTCCATCGGACGGGTGGACCAGTATATGTATCCGTTCTATAAAGCTGATAAAGAAGCAGGTCGCCTGACTGATTATCAGGCTTTTGAACTGGCGGGCTGCATGCTGATCAAAATGTCGGAAATGATGTGGATCACCAGTGAAGGTGGGTCTAAATTCTTTGCCGGGTATCAGCCGTTTGTCAATATGTGTGTAGGCGGGGTCACCCGGGACGGCAAAGATGCCACCAATGATCTGACCTATCTGCTGATGGACGCAGTACGGCATGTGAAGATCTATCAGCCGTCATTGGCCTGCCGGATTCACAATTTCTCGCCGCAGAAATATATGCGTAAAATTGTGGATGTGATTCGTTCCGGCATGGGCTTTCCTGCCTGCCACTTTGATGATACCCATATCAAAATGATGCTGGCCAAAGGCGTTTCCATGGAAGATGCCCGTGACTACTGCCTGATGGGGTGTGTAGAGCCGCAGAAATCGGGGCGGCTGTATCAGTGGACCTCCACTGCCTATACACAGTGGCCTATCTGCATTGAGCTGGTGCTGAATCACGGTAAGACATTATGGTACGGTAAACAGGTATGCCCTGATCTGGGGGATCTGAGTCAGTTTAAAACCTATGAACAGTTTGAAGCTGCAGTCAAAGAACAGATCAAATATATCACCAAATGGTCCAGCGTGGCTACAGTGATTACCCAGCGGGTGCATCGGGAGCTGGCACCAAAACCGCTGATGTCCATTATGTATGAAGGCTGCATGGAGCATGGCCGTGATGTTTCTGCCGGCGGTGCCATGTACAATTTTGGTCCCGGCGTGGTCTGGAGCGGTCTGGCGACCTATGCCGACTCCATGGCGGCTATTAAAAAGCTGGTGTACGATGACAAAAAATATACACTGGAACAGTTAAATGAAGCGTTGAAAGCTGATTTTGTCGGCTATGAACAGATTCATAAGGATTGTCTGGATGCGCCAAAATACGGTAACGATGATGATTATGCCGATGCCATCGCCTCGGATATCATCAGTTTTACGGAACAGGAACATCGGCAGTATAAGACATTGTATTCCATTTTAAGCCATGGTACGCTTTCTATTTCCAACAATACACCACTGGGGCAGATTACTGGTGCATCGGCCAATGGCCGCAAAGCTTGGATGCCATTGTCTGATGGCATCAGTCCGACGCAGGGTGCCGACTATAAAGGCCCTACAGCCATTATCAAATCGGTGTCAAAAATGGCTTGCGACAATATGAACATCGGTATGGTGCACAACTTTAAACTGATGGCGGGCCTTTTGGATACACCGGAAGGGGAAAATGGTATTATCACGCTGCTGCGTACAGCAAGTCAGATGGGTAATGGAGAAATGCAGTTCAACTATCTGAGCAACGAAACACTGCTGGAGGCACAGAAACATCCGGAACAGTATCGGGATCTGATTGTGCGGGTTGCCGGATACAGTGCATTCTTTGTAGAACTGTGTAAAGATGTACAGGATGAAATTATCAGTCGTACCATGCTGACTCATTTTTAATGGGGAAGAAGTGAGAGAGACAGAATGATTGAACGTAATGCGACGATTTTTAATATTCAGAAATACAATATGTATGATGGTCCCGGTGTACGTACAATGGTATTTTTTCAGGGCTGTCCGTTGCGCTGTAAATGGTGTGCCAATCCGGAAGGCATGGAACAGCGGCCCCGGTTACTGTTTAAACAGGCTTCCTGTGTCAGTTGCGGGGCTTGTGTCAGAGTGTGTCCGCAGGGGATTCATCGGCTTAACGAACAGGGAAGGCACGAAGTAGTGCGAGAGCTGGATAAAAAATGTATCGGTTGCGGCAAGTGTGTGTCGGCCTGCCTGCAGAATGCCCTTTCTGTGGTGGGCGAAAAAAAGACAATCTCGGAACTGCTGGAGATCATTCAGGAGGACCAGGCGTTTTATCAGGTATCGGGTGGTGGTGTAACGCTGAGCGGTGGAGAAGTACTGTTACAGCCGGAAGCAGCGACCAATCTGCTGCTGGCCTGTAAGCGGGAAGGCATTCACACTGCCATTGAGACTTGTGGCTATGCCAAAACAGAAAATCTGCTGAAAGTGGCAGAATTTGTGGATCTGTTTCTGTTTGACATCAAGCATCTGGATAGCAAACGGCATGCGGAGCTGACTGGTGTGCACAATGAGCTGATATTAAAAAATCTGGAGATTCTGCTGCAGAACCGTTATAAAGTAAAAATCCGCATGCCGCTGTTAAAAGGAATCAATGACAGTGAAGCAGAAATAAATCAAGTCGCACAGTTTCTGTTGCCCTATAAAGATCTGAAAAATTTTCAGGGAGTCGATTTACTTCCTTATCATAAATTAGGGGTTAATAAATATCAGCAGTTGGGCATGGCTTATCCGATAGAGGGTGACCCCAGCCTGAGCGACAGCGATCTGGACCGTATGGAAGGCTGGTTACGTCAGTATCAGCTTCCGGTTGCAGTGATTCGTCATTGAGGAGGCAAATTTCTATGGATGTTCGTATCATCAAATCGCCATCGCACGGCATGATGGAAATTTTAAAGCATCGCATTTCCGATCCGAACGATGACCGCATTGACCGTGCTGGTGCAGTGGGATTGGTGCAGGGGAAGCTGATAGACATGATTTGTGCAGCGGATATTGCGGAAAAACTGGTTCATGTTGCTGTGCGGGATGTGCGGGGCAGTTGCCCGCAGAATATGGTGCTGCTGGCTATTTTCGGTGATACAGCTGCAGTGGAGGCTGCAGTGGAAAAAATCAGAAGCGATGCTGGGCAGAATTGTCTGTAAATATGATATTGACAAGTCTCAGGTTTTATGGCCTGGGACTTTTTTTCTCATCAGAAAATGCGTTGCGCATGATTATTCTGGCATAGTTCTATTAGAATGTGGAACAATGTGGACGATTGGTGGACAATCTGTGGATCAAAAAACCGCTCAACCAGGCCGCAAAGCCACACTGCCCAACCCCTCCGCCCCTTCCCGGGAAGGGGAACAGCTCTGAGGAATATTTCAGATCCCCGTTGCTTGCCCTTTTATGGCATAACCGAAGCCATCTGTCAAGGGTGCGCAGGCACCGCACAAAGCGGCTTTGCCCTTGACGAATGGTTTCGGTTGTGCAAACTGGCAATCCGGCGACGGGGAATGAAAGATCCTTCGAGCTTAGGGACTGAATCACGATCCGTTATTGGGTTTTGAGTATATCGAGATAGGAAACATCCACCCTGGTTGTCTCATCAGGGTGGATGTTTGTCAGCTGCCTGTATGGTGAAGAGAGGCGCTGCACGATTTTGTTGCAGGTGGCAGGATTGTGCTTTTGGCAACTTTGGTTTTTGGTTTATACAATAGGGTAAACAGCATGCCAGCGATGATCAGACCACTGCCGGATAATTCTCTGATTCCCAGTGGTTCATGCAGGAACAGAAAGGCGAAGAGGCCGGAGAAGACCGGCTCCAGCACCAGGATCAGTGCTGCTGTGGTGGGCGAGATCTTGCTCTGGGCAACGTTCTGTACAGTGGTATTGACAGCGGAGCCAAAAAAGATTGCGTAAAGGATCAGCGCGATCATAGCGGTGCTAAAGGTACCAGCTGTCGGAACAGGTTCTGTAGCCAGACCGAGCGCAAGCCCCAGAATACCGCTGACGGCGATCTGGATGACAGATAAGACGATTGGGTCATGCTGTGCAGCAAAACGGTCGATCATGATAATGCTGACGGCGAAGAAGATGGCACTGATAAATACAATAATGTCGCCGGTTCCGATGGACAGATCGGCGTTCAGGCTTAACACGGCCAGCCCGACGGTAGCCACTGCAACACCGATGAGTTCGTTCACTTTCGGTAGAATGCGTTTCAGGATGCAATCCAGTACCGGGACCAGAACTACATACAGACCGGTCAGAAACCCTGCTTTGGCTGCTGTGGTCATGGTCAGGCCAACCGTTTGCAGCACATAGCCGATGCCTACAGCCAGACCAATATAGATTCCTGCTTTTAACGTATCTTTCTGGAGATGCCGCAGCCGTTTATGGAAGATAAGCGCCAGCACCACGGCAGCGCCGCAGAAGCGCAGAGCTGTGTAAAAATTGGGTGTCATGCCGAGATCCAGCGCCAGCTTGCAGGTAACATAGTTGGCGCCCCATAAAATTGTGACTAGTACCATACCCAGTTCAGATAGATATTTCATTGTAATCCAACCTTTCTGTTTTCAATCATTGTTTTTCCAGGATTGTTTGGCAGAGCAAAGGCCCTGCCATAGAGCGTGTTTTCGCTTTCTGTATGTATGATAAGCCTTCCAGATAGGGGGAATGTCAAGGTATATTTGAAAAAATTACGAAATATTTTGTATGCGCGGATTGCATCCGGACAAGCCAAAACTGCTAAAAAAGCAGGCATAAAAAAGCAGGCACTTTCCAAAAATGGTAAGTGCCTGCAGGAAAGAGATAGATGGATCACAAATTAAAAATCTTCAGACAGAATCTGATATACCGGTGCCCCTTCGCACTGAGCAGGGAAGCGGGTTCCCAGCAATGCTGCGATGGTAGGTGTCACGTCTACCTGGCGGATGGTTCTGTCGGTGAGGAAGTTTTCTTTAATTCCTGCGCCGGCTGCCACAAAGAATGGGGATACAGAAGAATGATAGTATCCGGTAGAAGTGGAGATCGAGTCCCCATGCAGACGGTTGTAGCCTTC
>CAMFFG010000068.1 GCA_945949655.1 uncultured Peptococcaceae bacterium | reverse complement strand
AGCTGGCTCCCTGCCGGAAGAGCACTTTTACTTTGAAAGTGGCGATTGCTTCCTGTTTTGGTCGCGGCAGCAGCTCTTTTGCCATACTCGCCCGCTCTGCGCTTTTCAGGCCCGTTCCAAACCGCCGGCTCCGGACTGATGCCTGGGGACAATCCATTTCATCCATCATATCTTCCATAATTAAAAGTAGTCTGGTGAGGTTTTCAAAGGCGATCTCCTCGCCGTAGTACAGATTGTAAAACGTACCCTGCAGATTTTTGTCCCGATAACTTTCCACGCGTATGATACTGGTTCGCATATCTTCAGGTACCACTTTCAGTGAAGCAATTGACATAGGTTCACCTCCCTTTTCCAAAGCCTTTGTAAAAAAAGTATAAATTATTACACACCAAATTTTTTAAGAAAAAATACTACATATAGTGGATATTTAGTCAGTACTGACTAGATATCCGCTTTTTTTTGCTCAAAAACGGTTGTTAAAAATATTATACTTTTTTATACACGCGGGCTGTCATTTTCACTAGAAGGACCGGCGTTTCTTCCTTCTATGGTACTTATTATAGCATACGGTGGTTACACTTTTGTTACATTTCGGCTTTTTTTGTGTTGAATTTTAAAAAAATTTTTTAATTTTTTTGTAACTGCTGTTTTTTCTGCTACACGGCAGCGTAAACATCTGTGCAAAAACAAAAAAGAGGACCTGCACTGCCCTACATGGCGGCACAGGTCTTTGGAGGATAAGCGATATAATACTTTTGCTTTCAGTTTTTCTGCTGCGCCTGTAACAGCCCCGGCAGCACCTGGGCAATATCGGCGCCCACGCAGCTTTGTGGCGGTTTTCTTCCACGCAGAGCGGATGCTGTGTATTGATACGAATCAGTCTGGCGTGTTTGTGGTTCATCACGATCTGCTCAAAGGGAAACCGGATCAGTTCGGGCATGGTGTAACCAACGCCCAGCTCCAGCACAGCCAGCCGATTATGGGCCGAGCCGTTGATAAACCGAAAATAGGCTTCGTTTTTTTCCTGATAGGGTGCATCACAAAAGTTTTTTCCGGTGTACACGTTCATCACCAGCGGCGCGCCGCAGTGGGGGCAGACCGGTACGTGGTCGGGGGCATCCTCTATCTGTTTAAAGTACTGCTTGCCGATCCAGGTGTGGTTGCGGCAGTTATTGCTGCACTGCACCCGGGCCATGTCGCCCTGGGCTTTGTAAATGCGGGCCAGCTCCAGACCGCTGCGCTGTAAAAATCCATCGGGGTTGCTGTCGATGATAAAATAGTCTTTCCCGGCCAGCAGCTGGGCCAGCTGCTGATACAAAGCAGGCACATTGCTGTTTAAGCGCTGCGCTTTCACATAGGGTAGCCAGAAGGGCCAGTAATCTTCCGGGGCCAGTGGTTTATCCAGGGGCAGTGGCGGCACACCGGCAGCAGCAGGAAACCCGCCGCCCAGGCCTACCAGAATCTGATCGGCCTGCCGCAGTTCTTTGGCTATGCGCTCTGCTTTTTCGGCATTCCATGCCGCATCATTTTGTTTGTGCATTGTGTTTCACTCCGTCATGTTGTTTTATTTTTTATTATAGCACAGCAGGCCCAATTCCTCACCCTATTCTTTTGGAGTAAGAGCGGGTAAAAAATCTGCGCTACTTTGTTGTTTGTTTCCTGTAGCGATTGACATAAAAAAGAATTACTATGATCCAGCTGTTGTGATGAAAGCCAGGTTCGTGCTATAATGAACTGGATTTCATGATACTATGAATTCCTTGCTATCATAAACTCCAAACTTTTTCAAGCTGCAGGAGGGATCTTTGCATGGCTGAGTTCACAAACGATAAAATGCTGCCGCAGAATCTGGAGGCAGAGCAGGCTGTATTGGCGGCCATGTTTAATGATCGGGACGCCATTCTGGAAGTAATACCTATTTTAAAAGAGACTGATTTTTACCGGCACGACCACGGTGTGTTGTTTGCCACCATGCGCAAGATGAACGAACAGAATGTGCCAGTAGATCTGGTTACCATCACCGCCCAGCTGGATAAGGACGGCAATCTGGAAAAAGCCGGCGGCATTGCCTATGTGGCGCAGATCGCCAATTCGCTGGGCAGCGCCTCCAATGTGGCCTACTACGCCAACATTGTAAAGGAAAAAGCCGTGCTGCGCGATCTGATCAGCATTGCCAGCAATATTTCCAACCGCAGTTACGACGATGCCGAGGAGACCGAAAAAATTCTGGACGACGCGGAGCGCATGGTGCTGGAGATCTCCCAAAAACGGACGCGTTCCGGCCTGACGCCGGTATCGGAGATCATTGGGCAGACGCTGAATCAGCTGGAAATTTTATCACAAAAAAAAGAGGGACTCACCGGCCTCACCTCCGGCTTTATTGATCTGGACCGCATGACATCGGGCTGGCAGAAATCGGACTTTATTATTCTGGCGGCGCGGCCTGCCATGGGAAAAACAGCGCTGGCGCTGAACATGGCTCAGAACGCCGCCATGATCACCAACGAGCCGGTGGCGATTTTCAGCCTGGAAATGTCCAAGGAGCAGCTGGTAAACCGTATGATCTCCTCGCTGGCCGAGATCGACCAGCAGACGCTGCGCAACGGTCGCATTTACGGTGACGACTGGATCCGCCTGGTAAACGCCATTGCACCGCTGGGCGAGGCGCCCCTTTATATTGACGATACTCCGGCTATCTCGGTGCGGGAGGTGCGGGCCAAAGCCCGCCGCCTAAAGACCGAACAGGGCCTGTCGCTGATCATTATCGACTATCTGCAGCTGATGGGCAGCACCGGCCGGGTGGAAAGCCGCCAGCAGGAAGTATCCCAGATCTCCCGCAGCTTAAAGGCGCTGGCCAGAGAGCTGGATATTCCCATCATCGCGCTGTCGCAGCTGAGCCGCTCGGTGGAACAGGGCCAGGAGAAAAAGCCCAGCCTGAGCCATCTGCGTGAATCTGGCTCGCTGGAACAGGACGCCGACATTGTTATGTTTATCTACCGCGATGAGTACTATAACGAGGATTCGGACAAAAAAGGCCAGGCCGAGATCATCATTGCCAAGCACAGAAACGGCGCCACCGGCTCCGTTGACCTGAGCTTCCGCAAAGAATTCACCAAATTCGGCAACCTGAGCCGCATGCCGGGATAAGGCGGGAAAATACAACGGAGTGGCATATCCAGAATTACAGGATATCCACTCCGTTTTATTATTCTAAATTTTAATTACGCCTTTTTGATCCATATACCGCAAGCAATCCTACCACAAAACAACCAATCATCAAATAAAACAAATCATGCATCGCTGCACCATAACTCTGCGCATAACGCACATGTTCCTCCAACGCAGCAAAATGCTGCATATAATGTGCTGTCCTTGCCGTCTGGAACGTATTCGCCAACCCAATCACCAGCGCGATAACACATTGGCGAATCCAGCTGGTTACAGCAGCTGCATGGGTGGCATACGCTTGGGGGACAGCTTGCATCCCCATGTTGGTAGCAGGCATGTTCACTGTGCCAGAACCAATATCCCGTAAAACCAACGCCAAAATGATCAACACAATAGGCGTAGCCGCATCCAGTTGTGCCAAAGCAACACAAGCCATAATCCCCGCACTCATTACTGCATACAACATCTTTTGCGGCCCAATGCGGTCATAATAGCGTCCCATCAGCGGTACAATAAACATGATCACCAGCGGTGCCGGCAACATCACCAAGGCCGATTGCGTTGTAGTCAACCCTTTGATATCCTGCAAAAATACCGGAATAATATTATTTGATGTATTGATCAACGCAGAGCCCACACATAATAGCACCACACTGCTCAAAAAACCTTCATATCCAAATACCTTTACATACAACAAGGGATCATCTTTATGGTATTCCATCCAGAAAAACAACCCTAACGCAGCAAACCCTGCAATCGTCAGCGTAATCACCTGGACGCTGCATAATCCCCATACCGTAATATTGCTGAACGCCACCAGTAAACACAGTGACCCTACCAGAGATAACAACAATCCTGTTTTATCAAACGAATGTTGTACTGTATCTTCATGGTTCTTATAGTAAGGTACCAGCTTTACGGCCATCCCCAGCACCACCAGCAATATCGGTACCTCTAAAAAGAAGATAAACTTCCAACCTAGCACATCGGAAACCATGCCCGCCAAACTAGGCGCTATTGTTGGACCTAACAAGTTCGTTGTTGCCCAGATACTAATCGCTTTCGCCTGCTGATTGCGCGGAAACACCTGATAAATTAAAGACTGCGTCAACGGCATCAGCATTCCACCAAATAGACCTTGCACTGCTCGCAGCCCAATCAGCTGATAAATGTTGCCTGCAAAACCAAGCAGCAACGTACAGACACTAAAACCGCTCAGCGCAGCCAGAAATGTTTTTTTCAGACTGATTCGATCTGATATATATCCAACCGTAGGTGCAACAATACAAGTAGCCAACAGATAAGATGTTACCACCCACTGCACCACAATAATGCTGGCATCAAACTCCCGCATAAATACCGGCAGCAGAATACTCACCGATGTCGTATTCATCATTGCCGCAAAATTTGTAATCGCAATCATCACCAAAATTGGTATAAAACGATTCAAACTATCACCCTCTTATTTGTGCATCATCTTTCAGAACAGTTTCTGTACAGTATAGCACAAAATAAACCATCTTTCATTTACACACGATATCATTTGATAGGATTTCTGTCAGCTTTGTAGATACATTGTTTTTTCATCATGAATTAATTTTTTCTATATCATATATCAGAAATGAAGGTGCGAATAGTAATTATCTTACCATTTTCGAAAAAAATCAGAAAATATTAACATGCAGCATGATTCCTTTACCAAAAAAGAGGACTGCTGCTCCACGAAATTTTATTCGTGAAACAACAGTCCTCCTGGATATTTATGACAATCTCCGTTGTTTTTGTACTGCTCACAGCGCAAAGGCTTGAGCCACATCTTGAATAAATAAAAGCTATATACGAGCTATGCGAAGCAAAGGCTTTGTCATACTATCTTTTCATCCCAATCCGCCGTAGGGGTCTTCCACAAAGTATTTCATGCCGATTTTTTTCAACTCGGCGGTGGTGCGCAGGGCACAGTATTTGCGGGGGTTGATTTGAGTTTCCAACTGTTTGACCAGGGCATCGTACTCCGCTTCGCTGGTGG
Organism: uncultured Peptococcaceae bacterium; assembly: GCA_945949655.1. Taxonomy (GTDB): domain Bacteria; phylum Bacillota; class Peptococcia; order Peptococcales; family Peptococcaceae; genus UBA7185. The sequence continues at coordinate 1,642 of CAMFFG010000068.1, read as the reverse complement.
TGTGCACCATGGAATAAAAATTGTAGTCAAATTCGGGCAGACGGTTGCGCGCGTAGCAGTGGGTCACCTGTGGACAGGCGGCTACTGCTTGGCCCACCTGATCCAAGCGATCCTCCGGTACATCCCACACCATCATCACATTGATGGTATAGCCCACGTTGTTGTGCCGCAGGGCAATAGACATCCGTTTTAGGCAGCCTCTGTCCCGCAAGCGGTTCATAATTTCCAGCAGGCGCTCTTCGGTCATGCCCAGATGTTCGGCCACCAGCTTGTATGGCTCCGATACCAACGGCAGATCCACCTGCAGCGCACGGATCACGGCGATCTCTTCCTGAGTAAATAATGGTTCAGTCACCATCGGTCACCTCCTTGTGCAGATCAAAGGTGACATCGATTTTAAAGCGCTGTTTGCTGTAAAACCGCAGCACCTTATCGATTCGCGGATCCTGTTCAATGATGGCAAGGATCTTCTCCAATTCTTCCTGGCTACCACTGATCAAGGTGAACCACATATTGTAGGTGTGCTGGCGCAAATAATTATGGGTGATGCCGGGAAACCGGTTTAACAGCGCGGCTACGCCTTCCACCTGATCATCAGGCACCTGAATGGCGCACAGCACCGATGTATAGCCCAGCTTGCGCGAATTGAAAAAGCCGGACATACGGCGAATGATATGCTGCTCTTTTAACACTGCAATGCGGCACAGCACCTCATCCTCGGTCACGCCACCGATCTCTTCGGCCATGGTCTGATATGGCCGGGAACAGAAGGGTATGCCCCGCTGCAAGAGCATGAGTATTTTTTTATCCAGCTCATCGATCTGATAATCGCTGGGGAATAGCGTTTTTGCTGGTTCCATCGGCTCCCTCCTATGGTTGCGGCGGCGTGATGCGCCGTTCTTCATCGGTTAAGTAGCAGGCTGGATCAAAGCCCCAGAAGTTACCACTAATGGCTTCTGCTCTGGCACGGAAATTGCCATTGCAGAGGTCAAGCCAGCTGCAGCTGCGGCAGGTTTCGTGCAATAATGGCTTGCGGTCTTTCAGCCCTGCCAGCAGAGGATTGCTTTCGTCACTCCAGATCTGGCCAAATTTCCGCTGCCGTACATTGCCCAGCGTATGCTGCTGGGTAAACTGGTCAGGATGCACATTTCCAACATGGTCTATATTGGCAAAGGCTATGCCAGAGCGATTGCCGCCATTCTGACGCAGCAGCCGATAGATATAGGCTGCCCGTTCCGGCTGGCTCTCCCGATATTTTAAGTACAGATAGACGCCATCGGCATGGTTGTCCACCATCAGCACTTCTTTTTTTAAGCCTCTGCGGTGAAAATCCAGCGTGCGGTCGATGATCTTGTCCAATACCGCGCGGGTCTCCTGATGGCTCAGATCGTCCTGCATGATGGCTTCCCCCCGGCCCGAATAGACCAGATGATAAAAGCAGATGCGATCGACATCTTCCCGCTCCATCAGATCCAGCACAGCATCGACCTCTCCGGCATTGTGACGGTTGATGGTGAAACGCAGACCGACTCGCTGCCCCACGGCGCGGCAATTGCGCACACCAGCCATGGCGCGTTCAAAAGCACCTGGCACCCCGCGAAAATAATCGTTGGTTTCCTGCAGGCCATCCAAGCTGATGCCC
>CAMFFG010000067.1 GCA_945949655.1 uncultured Peptococcaceae bacterium | reverse complement strand
TGGTGCTACATCGACCTCACGAATATATCGCGTGGTGCGATAATTTTTCTTAATTCCAGAACCAGCAGCTAAGAAGATCGGCGACAATGTAGTATCATTATAGCCACAAGCAGTCGACAGCCCATTCCCATGATCAAAGCAGTAATCATCATGTACAAAAAAGACAATATCTGCGCCCATCGGGCCACCTTGCCCCAATAAAACCGCATCTTTATTATGCAACGCCAATGATACAATACGATGACCCGTTTTTGCGTCCTTATAGCCATACAAATCGGTAATAATCTGTTCTTCTAACTCATATTTATCAGCCGGATCTACAATTCCGTGAGGCTCCCGTCCCTTCAAATTGATAAAAATACTGTTAGACCGTGTCTGAACCGCTCGAGTCTTTTGCCAATCTATTTCCGGCAAATCTTTTCCATTTTCGTCTTTCTTCAAAACTGTATAACCCATACTTCTCAATGGATCGACACAAATTCCACAGCTTTCACCAATAACATGAGCTTCCTCTTGCGGACAAATCTGCGCATGATCGGAGAATAAAATAACCGTCCAGCCCTCATCGATTAAGTGCAGGAAACTTCCTATATAATCATCCGTCAATTGATATGTCGCTTCCGCATATTTTACGGCTTGTGCTTCACTGATTTTTGACGTTGGACGTTCTTTCAGATATTTCATATAATTGTGACCTTCTAAGTCAGGTCCATGATAGTGGGAAAAAATTACCTCTGCGCCATGTTTTTCTATCATGTAATGCAGTGCTTTGGACTGCCATTCCGCTGCCATACGCCATTGTTCGTGATTGCATTTCAAAATCATTTCGGGATCATTGCCGGTCATTTGGCTGGTCGGCACTACGGGCCCAAATTGATCGGTGATTTCTTTGAACAGAGAACGCGGTGTCCAAACAGAATCACCTTCACAAGACATTCCTCGAGAAGCCCAAATGCGTACATAAGTACCATCTTCTGCAATTTCCAACATACGAAATGTACGATGTACTTTTTCCAAGATTCCATCTGTTTTTGGAAAAACATCCATCACATATGGTGTAAATACATCATTCTCTAACACATAGATCGGTGTATCTTTTGCTTTATCTGCATACATGGCAACCTTATCATACTTGCCAGTTTCATTTTTCAGAATCAAACAATACCGAACCACTTTGCCAAAACCCGACAGCATAATAAATTCTTTACTATCTTCCGGTACAGCAAATTCCCAGCCTTGCGGCGGATAGATCGGTGAAATAGAACAAGTCGTTGGGAAATCGGCTAAATCCCACATCATGCCTTTCCCGCTGAATTCTTTTTCTGGTTCTTCAAATTGAAACGAGTTGGTCACAAAATGGAACGGCACTTGATATCCTTCCACACCTATTTTTTCAGCATATTCTTTTTTATATTGCTCTAACATTGCCTGTGCCTCTGGCGTTTTTGACATTCTCTGAGGCGTACCTATATAGGTCAGGGTCTCATCCCCTTTTACGGTAGACTCCCGCACTGACATCGGCATGTAAGATGGTTTCTTTGCTTTTACACTGGCAATAAACACCGTGTCAAAATCCCGCTCATTCGAATTCGCACAAACAGCACCTGGACTTGAACCATCTACTGTGATCAAATTATCATTGTCAATGGTTGGAGGCCATGCCCCACCAGGCCAATGCCATACAACCGTTTTTTTACCAGCTTCTGCAGTAATATTCCATAGTGGCTGAACTTTCAGAAAATTGGATGCAAAAGCAGCATAGGTAATTTCTAAATCTTTGCCAGATAAATTGAAATCTACGATTCCATGGGTCATCGGATAACATCCCGTACCCAAAGTAGCCCACATTGGAGGTGTAATGGTCGGTACTGCACCTAACAATACCAAATCCTCACGGCAAGAGCCCATTTCCATCATTTTTTTTGTGTTTGACATTTTCCCTTCCGCAATCAACCGCTTCGTAAAACGAGGATCCATGCCATCGATTCCCAGCATTAATAATTTGTCTGTCAATCCCTTTTCTCGCAACATCGTATCACACCCCTAAATATATTTTATGTAAAAAAATATCTTATATAAATTTTACCGCTGCTGTTCTGTTTTGTCTAACAATAAAAGCAGAACAGCAGTGTACATGATACAAAAAAAGATGTGCAGTAAATTTTTCCATGCAAAATAAACAACAAATTATTTTTTTCCTATGCTATAATGAGATTGTGTTTTTTCTGGGAAGAGATCATGTGGATGAAAGTAATCGCACGAAAACTTAAAGGGGAAAGCCGCTTTTATAATGATTTGTGCCGCAAGCGTCAGCGGCGGAAACGGCTCGAAAAAGAACTCAGCTGTACATTATTGAATCGCTCCAAAAACGGAGTTACATTAACCGATGACGGGAAACTCGTGCTCAACTACGCCCTTTCTACAATTGAAAACTATAACACGCTTCTACATTACTTTGAAAGCAAAGCGTCCAAAACACATATCCGCGGAACATTAGCGATCGGCACTGCGCCAATTGCATCCAACACCATTTTATCGAATCTGATTCTGGAAATATATAATCATTATCCCGATATTACCTGTTATCTGCAGGAACAATTTACAGAGAGTATTATCGATTCTTTAGTTCAAAAAGAAATCGATTTTGGTATTATCGGTATTTCAGCCGACGGGTTTTTTAGCCTAACTGATTTCAAGCAAGTAATAAACAATGCATCGATTCGTTTTCAACAGTTATGTGCTGATTCCTTAGTCTGTGTGATGTCTCAAAACAATCCGCTCTCTGTTTGCCAGGCGCTCTATAAAAGCCAACTGGCTACAACTAAATATACTCTTTACCATTGCAATGATATTAATATGATTCATTTGGATCGGCAAAACTGTCTTTTGGTTTCTAATAATACAGCACTCCACCAAAAATTTATGCAAGAAAAAAATACTGTTTGCTGTTTACCAAAGCAAACCTTTAAAACGCTTTATCATGATAAGCAATTTGTTGCCGTCCCCATTATTGATGCAGCTCCAGTTATATTTTATTTACTTTATTTAGATACCGAAGACTTGTCTCAAAATCCAATCTATCATTCGTTTATTCATACAACTATGCAGTTATTCCAAAGTATTGAACAGAATTAAAAGGTTCCCATATATCAGTAAATATTTTCGGCTATATACAAAAAACCTGCAATCGGATTGACTGCAGGTTTTTCTTTGATCTATTTGAGATTGTGTTGTGATTAATAATTTTCTGCTTTCACACGGAAGTAGGACTGTGGATGGCTGCATACTGGGCAGACTTCTGGAGCGTCAACGCCTTCGTAAACATGTCCGCAGTTTCCGCAATGCCATTTTACAGGTTCTTCTTTTTTGAATACTTTTCCTTCTTTTATGTTTTCCAGCAGCTTCAGATAGCGTTCTTCGTGTTCTTTTTCGATGGCAGCTACGCCTTCAAACCAAGCGGCAATCTGGTCAAAGCCTTCTTCTTTTGCCACTTTGGCAAAGTCAGCATACATTTGGGTCCATTCTTCATTTTCGCCAGCAGCAGCTGCAGTCAGGTTGTCAATGGTGCCTGGAATTGCACCGCCGCTTAATAATTTGAACCACATTTTTGCGTGTTCTTTTTCGTTGGCTGCAGTTTCTTCAAAGATTTCGGCAACCTGCACATAACCATCTTTTCTTGCCTGAGACGCAAAGTAAGTGTATTTGTTGCGTGCCATGGATTCGCCTGCAAATGCAGTCAATAAATTTTGTTCAGTCTTACTTCCTTTTAATTCTGCCATAATAATCTCCTCTCCGATTGTAAATAATTTTGTGAAATTTTACTACAAAATTATTTACCCGCATTATTCTGATTTCAAACTTATATTTTCAAAAATTTCAATAAATTCTAGGCATAAGGCTTAAATGAAAAATTCGTTTTTGCACCGCATGCTGCATTTCTTTCTCAGCTTATGCGACACCATTCCCAGCAGTAACCGATTTACCGAACGGGCCTGCTGCGGGCAGTAGGTGACACAGCGCATGCAGGAAATACATCGTTTGGAATCCGTTTTCTGCGGATCTGCAGCAGGAATGGCACCTGCAGGACATTCCCGCACACAAAAACCACATTTCACACAATTATGATCACCCTTTGGCGTTAAAGGGATTCCATTGTAAGTGCGATAGGGCACATTGCCAGGGATATGTTCCACCTGCGACAGGCCGATCTCCTGCCAGTCTGCATCGTCAGGACGATCCTGGCCTACCTCATGCACGATAGAATGTTCCGCAATCAGTGCTGCTGCGCCGATTATTACAAACTGATTCTGTTCCAGAATATTTTTCAACTCCAGCAAAGCATCCTCATAAGCCCGGTTCCCATAGGAAACCAGAATAATAGCAGGTGTCTGTGCCCCTTTGATCTGCTGCAGGCGTTCTGCAGCCAGCGCGGGAATGCGCCCACCATAAACAGGAGCGCCCACTACCACTAGATCCTGCCTGGTAAAATCATATTCCAGATTGCCGCGCTCATAGCTAGTCAGATCATGCAGATGGGCATTGCGGTTAAAGGCTTCCGCTATATGTTGCACCATCTCTCTGGTGTGCTCGGTAGGACTGAAATAAATACCCATCGTATTTGCAATCTTCATAGCATTCCCTCCATTTCATCACGTTATATCACTTTTCTCTCAGTATGATACTGTTTTTAAATATTGTATCTGAATGAAAGAATCATGTTCTAAAAAAACAGAATCGCATGATCAGGAAAGCTTTGTGGTCCATTTTTCACAGTTCCACACATCCGTCACCACATCACGATAAAATTCCGGTTCATGACAGATTAAAAGCACTGTTCCTTTGTATTCCTGCAAAGCACGCTTCAGTTCTTCTTTGGCATCCACATCCAGATGGTTGGTCGGCTCGTCCAGAGCCAGCACGTTGGTTTCCCGGTTCATCAGCTTACACAAACGGACTTTCGCCTTTTCGCCGCCGCTAAGCACCTGTATCTTGCTTTCGATATGCTTTGTAGTCAATCCACAGCGAGCCAGCGCCGCCCGCACCTCCTGCTGCGTAAAATGTGGAAATACATCCCATACTTCCTGCAGGCAAGTCTTGTCTGTCGGCTTTGTCTCCTGTTCAAAATAACCGATCTCCAGATTCTGTCCTTTCAATACTTCGCCACTCAGAGCCGGAATTTCACCCAGTAAACTGCGCAGCAAGGTCGTTTTACCGATCCCATTGGCCCCTACTAAGGCGATCTTCTGCCCCCGTTCCAGCAACAGGTCTAACGGTTTAGACAATGGCCGGTCATAACCGATCACCAGTCCTTTGGTCTCAAAAATCAGCTTGCTGGTGGTACGTCCCATCTGGAACTGAAACTGCGGCTTTGGTTTTTCCTGCGCCAGCTCGATAATCTCCATCTTATCCAGTTTTTTCTGCCGGGACATAGCCATATTCCGTGTAGCAACCCGGGCCTTGTTGCGGGCAACAAAATCCTGCAGCTCGGCAATCTCCTGCTGCTGCGCCCGGTACGCAGCTTCCTGCTGCTGTTTTTTCACCTCATAAATGCGGCGGAAATTATCATAATCACCGACATAACGATCCAGCTTCTGATTTTCCATGTGATAGATCAGATTGATCACACTGTTCAAAAACGGTATATCATGAGAAATCAGCAGAAAGGCGTTTTCATACTCCTGCAGATATCGCTTCAGCCAGCTGATATGCGCTTCATCCAGATAATTGGTCGGTTCGTCCAGCAGCAGTATATCCGGTTTCTCCAACAACAGCTTCGCCAACAACACTTTTGTGCGTTGTCCACCGCTTAGATCCTCCACGTCCCGTTCCAGCCCGATATCCATTAGTCCTAAATGATGAGCTACTTCGTCAATTTTACTGTCAATCACATAAAAATCATGGGTATCCAGCAATTCCTGCAGGTCGCCAACTTCATTCATCAGCGCGTCCAGTTCTTCCCCTTCCAGATCACCCATTTTCATATAGCTGTCCGTAATTTGCTGTTCAATATCATACAGAAACTGAAAGGCGCTTTTCAGCACGTCTCTTATCGTCATGCCGCGTTCCAGCACTGCGTGCTGATCCAGATAACCAACACGCACCCGTTTTGCCCATTCGATTTTTCCTGCATCCGGCATCAGTTTGCCCGTGATAATATTGATAAATGTGGATTTTCCCTCTCCATTGGCCCCTACCAGACCGATATGTTCCCCTTTCAGCAAGCGAAAGGATACATCATCAAAAATCGCTCTGTCCCCAAAGCCATGACTCAAATGTTCTACTGTCAGAATACTCATTCATGAACTCCTTTTTTCTGTTTCATTTTCTAATTTCAATTGCACTATTGTTATTGTACTGAAAAATGCTCCGACAGACAAGCCCCGGTCAGCGTTCTTTTTATTTTATCTTTAAGGCAAAAGCCAGAATATCAAGCCTTAAAGAAATTGCTTCTGATGCTCTGGCGCCCAGCAATTTGTCACCGCATCGAAAAATGATTCCCCTGACACACGCTGCTGCTGCAGCGTTCCCTGCACAACCCGTTTGATCTTATGCGGTATCAAACGATCAGCGGCAGGCAGTCCAATGGCATAAACACTGTGTAAAATCTCCAGCTGATCCTCCTGCTGCCCCAGATAAAGCATGCCATGGCCCGGAAAATATAAAATGCTGCCTGGTGACAAGGCTGCGAAAAATTGAAATTTCTGTGCTGAATCAACAGGGCATTGTTCCACACCATGCATCTGTATCTGCTGACTGCTGTTGCGCGGCAATTGCAATCCGAATACAGAAAAAATATCACTCAGCAGAGAAGTGCAATCCCGATAATACCCACTGCCACCCCAGCCATACGGTTCGCCCAGCATTTTCTTGGCCTGACTGATAAT
>CAMFFG010000066.1 GCA_945949655.1 uncultured Peptococcaceae bacterium | reverse complement strand
TTTTATATATTACCACGCCTTCAGGCCTTTGTCAACACCTTTTTTCTTCTTTTTTTCAGAAATTCCAATTGGTGATGGCCGCTCGCTGACGACTTTGTTATATTACCACTTCTCCCGCCTCTCTGTCAACTCTTTTTTTCGCCTTTTTTTATCTTTTCTCGTTTATTTTAAACAAATCCAATTTTCATGTTTCCTGATACAGCAGAATGATCATAAAAACAGCACCGCATAAACAGTGAGAATACACTGTCTATCCGATGCTGCTTTTTCTTATCTCTATATCCGGTTACAGCTCTTCCGTAACTTCTACATACGTAGCTGACACATAGCCTTCCAGACCATTCTCCGTAATAACCTGATACCATGCGCCGTTTCGGCCAACGATCTGTACCTTGTCATCCTTATACACCTGGCCGATGATCGTGCTGTCTGTACTGCCCTGGGCCCGTACGTTGAGACTGCCCTTCTGAATATTGATGCGCCCTACCGTGTCGGACTGACTGTCATTGCCCGATTGCGCATCCTCTTCCTTTTTATTTTTTCCAAACAGACTGCTCAGCAGACCGCCACGATTATCATCCTGCTCTTCATCTACAGTAGGGTCTGCTTCGGATACAGTCTGATTTGCACTGGAAGGCGCAACCGTATTGGCCACCCCGTTATGATATGTGATGCCGGTATATTTGCTGCCTGTCGCGATTTTTGACGCTTCCATGCCATCTGGCCGCAGCTTCTCCTGCTCATTGATAAACTGTTCCACTTCCCAGTTTTCATGGGCCTGTTCCAGATTTAGTGTCAGGCTGGTTTCCCCGCCGCCATGATTTATCGGATGGGTTACATAAGCATACGCACCGCCGCCGACTCCTCCCAGACAGAAAGCGATCAGAGACACTACCGCAACTCGTTTTGTCCTCATAGTCGATCTCCTTTACTCATCCTTGCCGCCAATCACGCCGATCTTTACAGCGCCATAAATAATCACCACAGAAATAACCGCCAGCAGACAGATCCCCTGCGTTGAGTTCAGATAGGTCATGATCAGACCGCACAGAGCCAGAATTGCACTGACCGCATAGATGATCAGCACCGTATCGCGATGGCTGAACCCATAATTCAGCAGACAGTGATGCAGATGATGTTTGTCTGGTTTAAAAATCGGTTTGTGATTCATTTTCCGACGAATGATAGCAAACAGCGTATCTAAAATCGGTATGGCCAGCACCAGGATCGGTGTGACCAGAGAAAGCAGCGTAAAGCTTTTGGCTACGCCTAATACTGCGAATACAGCTAAACTATAACCCAGGAACATGGATCCTGTGTCGCCCATAAAAATTTTTGCCGGATGAAAATTGTAGCGCAGAAAACCCAGCGTAGCGCCGATTAAGATCATTGCCATAGAAGCCATTGCAGCCTGCCCGCTGGCATAGCCAACGATGGCCATGGTAATCGCCGCAATGATAGAGATCCCCGCAGCTAATCCATCCAGCCCGTCAATCAGATTTACCGCGTTGATAATGGAAACAATCCAGATGATGGTGACCGGAATGCTGAACACCGACAGGAAGAAGGTATCCCCATGAAAAATATTGGTCATAAAATCAACCCGCACCCCAAAGGCGACTACAATACAGGCAGCTACGATCTGTCCGCACAGTTTCACTTTTGCTGGAATATCTTTCATATCGTCAATGATCCCGACAATCACCAGTACGGTTCCACCCAAAAACAGCCCTAACAGTTGCTGTGTCATGCTTTGACTCAAAAACAGCACCACAAAAAAGCTGACATAAATAGCCAGTCCACCCATACGGGGCATGATTTTCGTGTGTACCTTGCGCGCGTTGGGCTTATCTACCGCACCGATGCGAATGGCCAGTTTCGCAACACCAGGCACCAGCAGCAGACTGAGGATCAGTGCAATAAAAGCCATGATAAAATCTTTTAACATAAAATTCTGCCTCCGAATTCTTCAACGTAATTGACAATATCCGCAATTACTTTACATCATTCCTGTCAAATTTGCAACTGTAAAAATATTTTTCTCGCCAGCCCACACGGCCTCTTATTGGGAACAGACTGAGCCAAACCACGACCCGATATTTCGTTTATACCATTATTGTCTGTACCATCATTATAAAGAGCATAGCAGCTCTGCCGGCGCTTTTGCCTGCCGTGCCATGATCTCCATATTCTGTTCCATTTTTTTGCGTTCTGTTTCTGTCTGCTGTCCCAAACGCATCATACTTTTTACCAGTTGTTCTGCTTCTACACTGTCTACCGCAAAACAGTCCGGTTGCCGCAATAACTGCATAAAGCTGTTCACTTTTGGGTCATAAGACAAACCTACCATGGGTTTCAGAAGCGCTGCGCCCATAATCAGACTGTGCAGCCGCATGCCCATGATCAGATCGGCGTTTTTTAAAATAGCCATTGTCTCCTGCGGCGTGTAATTGCCGCCCAGAACAACCGCCTCCCGGTCCATCAGCGCTGCGATCCTGCGCCCGGCTTCCACATCCTCCGGATAGTGAAAGTGAAGAAAGACGATCTGCCAGCCCTGTTCTGCCATAGCATCGCAGCTCTGCGCAATTTCCCGGAAAAAATAGTCCGAGTGCCGCCAGTTACGGGCTGCGACCATCAGGTTTTTCTTTCCGTTCTGAAATCCTGCGTTTGCTTCATGCAGCAGCCGAACGCCCTGTTCTTCTTCGATCTGCCCCGCCCGAATACCCAGCACCGGGTCTACACAGACCAGAATTTCCCGATATACGCCCATCTCTATCAGTTCCTGGCGTGAATCGAAATCACGCACCGTAATGGCCTGCACCTTATTTAAAATTTTAGCTACCAGTTTGCGATTGCGCGGCTCGTTGACCGGCCCGATCCCCTGGGCATAGATCATCACTTTTTTATGCATCATCTGCGCCAGTTTGATAATACCCAGATAATATAAAATACCATTTTTACTGGTGACATCCTGTAAAAGACTGCCACCACCGCTGATCAGTATATCACAGTTTTTTACGGCTTTCAGCAGTCCTGCTTTGCTCCAGCGATCCACGGCATGCACCTCAAACTGTGCAGCGGTTTTTTCTGGTTGATTGGACAGCACCGTAATATCAACGGCAGGCATTATCTCCCGCAGCGCCTGCACGATGGCAAACAGCACTGCGTCATCGCCGGCGTTATCAAATCCGTAGTAACCTGAAAGCAGTACTCTCATTGCAATCCCTCTTTCTCTTCCAGACGCTGATACAGCTTCCACAGAAGCTGCACGGCAAATAACAGCAGCAGGCCCAGTACAATCCCCAGCACCAATCCATTCAGACTGCGCTGCAGCGAGATCAGCAACGCTGTATGGATATGGGCGTATGTGTTGACCAGAGACACCTGCCCGATGATAGCCGGAATGGTAAGGATCCAGTTGCGCCGGCTTGCCCCCAGCCAGAACAGCAGCAGTGTAAACGGATAGCCGATCAGAAATTCCTTGCTGCGCGGGCGTACCCCCATTACATCATTGAGAAAATTACGCATGGCTGCTTCACCAGCGCTCAGTTCCGCAGTGGTGTTGCCAGTGCGGCTGATATAGATAAACCCGGCTACCGCCACTACGGCAAACAATGCAGCCCATTTATAATCCAGCACCTTATCCAGCAAATGCTTTACTGTAGTGAGTGGCTTTTCCGTATTCCAGATATACAGGATAAACGGTACCACTATAATAGGAATCACGTGAGCGACTTTTACACCTGCAAAAGAATCCAGCTTCAGCATAAAGAGCACATCAGCCAGAAGCCCCACCATCAGTACAGCGCCGATATAGCTCAACGCACACATCACCAGCAGTGCCAGTACCGATTTTCCCACCGAGCGTCTTTCCGGTTTCATCACCAGCACGCAGGATAGCGTGGGGAATGTGATCACACTGAGCAAGGCCATCATTTTCTTGGCCAGCACCGGACTGATCTGCAGCAGCCCAATCCAGCAGATGCTGCCCAGCACCAGTGCCGCCACACCCAGTTTTGGCAGACGCATTTCCAGCAGAATCAGCATAACACCAGCAGCAACGCCGATGCCAATCAGATATAGCACCACATTGCGAACATCTATGCTGGCCGGTTTTTCATAGGGCTGATCCAGATGGAAGCCCGATTGCAGCAAACCGGTCTGGATGGATTCCAGATAATCCAGATTTTCTTCCAGAGCGCTGCCCGGACTGGTGATATCAAAGAAACGGATCAGCAGGCTGCGCATGTTTCGTTCCCTAGCTGCCAGCATCCAGCGATCCAGCGCAGTATCCGGCTCAAATTTACTCATTTCACTGTTTGAAATGGTGTGCAGACGAATCAGATCTTTATTCAGCAGGATCCCCAACTGATTCAGACCCTTCTGATCAGAAAACTCAATGCTGCCAATAGACACCAGCGCATTTCCTTCGCTGTCCTTCAGCAGATCGGCAATGGTCCGCACCGAATCGGGATAACCGGGCAGTTCTTTATCGTTGAACAGCAGATACGCCAGATTTGGCATTGCTTTGATTTCATCGGTTGCAGCCCGCAGCGATTCATCGGTCGGATTATCCCAGCTGCGCAGCTGCGGCACCGTATAAAAGCCCAGGCTGGCCATTCTCTCTATGCCATCCTGATTGAACCCGGCGCCAATATCTTTGACTTTCGCCATCACATTGGACACTTCCACATCGCCAGTGGGCACCATCACAGGAATGGTGATGACCGGTACTTCACCGGGATACAGCACAGACCCGGCAACCTTCTGCAGCACATGGCGCTCCACCTGTTCTGCAATAGATGGATCCAAAATGGCTACATATAACGTAGCCTCATTCACCGGCACCTCCGGCGATACCCGATGATAGAAATTGGCATTCTGAATGGTAGCACCTAACTCCAGCGCGGCCTGCCCATTATTGGCCAGATCCCCGAGGCCCCATTCCTTATAAAGCACTGCCGAGACACCACGCTGCTGCAGCTGGGCAGCCAGCTCCTCCTGTGTCATATCGTTCCCGTTGGCCAGCGCCACAATATCATTATAATTGACAACCATCTGTACATTTTTGTAATCAGCTTCCGACTGCAACCGCTGACCCCACAGGGTAAAACTGCAGATCACCGCAATGGCCACCAGCAGCCAGCCTGCCTGCTTCATTCGTTTCAGATTCATTTCAGCACTCCCTTACATTTTTACAATTATTAAGTATTGTATCACACATGGAACTGCATTTTCAATAAAAGCCGCTGTTTTGTTGCCTGATTTGCAAAAAATAAAACTGCTGCATTTTGTCTTGCGCATACCGTCAGACATGCTTGCAGCAGTTTTTACGAGTCCTACTCGCTCAGTGTTTATAGTTTCCTTTTTTCGCCGGTTTCTTTTTCTTTTTTGCCTTTTTTTCCGGTTCCGACTTGATCCCCATTCTCTCTTCCTCTGTAGGCTGTGTCATGCCGATCCGGAACACTTCCCGGCCAGTCCGTTTCGCAACGCCCCAGCGATTTTCATTTTTTCGTTTGACATGCTGCCAGCTGAAAAAGAAAATCATCATAAATACCAGCAGGATCAGCGGTGTCCGCATATCACTGTTGCTCAGAAAGGCCGCACTAAAACAGACCAGCGCCGCCGCTGTGCTGAACATCGTCATAAAGCGCAGTAGTTCTTCTGTCGCCCGGGCTTTCATTTTTTCATCGAATTTATCCCAGCTTTTCAATAAACGCATACTTTTGCCTCCAATAAATCGGTCTCGTTTGAATCGTATCACTATTATAACAAAAACCAGAGATAAATAGCAACAATGGACAGCAAATTCTTTTCATGTTATACTTGCTAGTAAAATCATTGCCGGAAAAAGAGTCCTTGTCATGTCTATTCAAATCGTCCGAGAATATTTAAAGCAGTTTCAGGCTGACCAGCGTATTATGGAATTTGATGTATCCAGCGCCACAGTAGAACTGGCCGCAGAGGCGGTCCATTGTATCCCTGCCCGCATTGCCAAAACACTTTCCTTTTATGCAGAAAACGGCTGCCTGCTGGTAGTGGCCGCCGGCGACGCAAAAATCGATAACAGCAAATTTAAACATACCTTTGGCCGCAAAGCCAAAATGCTTTCTCCCGAAGATGTGACCGCCATGACCGGTCATGCCATCGGCGGTGTCTGCCCCTTTGGCGTGCCCGATACGGTCGAAGTATATCTGGACCAGTCGTTGCAGCGGTTTGACACCGTATTTCCAGCCTGCGGCAGCAGCAACAGCGCCATTGAGCTGGACTGCGACACCCTGTTTCAGTATGCCCGGGCCAAAGCATGGGTCGATGTATGCAAAGGCTGGCAGGAAGAAGCGCTTCAGCCATGAAATTCATTGATATCACCCGCACCATACAGGAAGCGCCAGTTTATCCAGGCAGTGAGCCATTTTGCATGACACCTGTAACAGAGATCGACGACACAGAAGAATTTAACATCACTATGCTGCGGGGCGACAGTCATCTGGGTACCCACATGGATGCACCCCGTCACGCACTGGCCGACGGTATTTCCATCGATCAGACCGATCTTTCTCTCTATTACGGGCCTTGCCAGGTGGTCACTGTTCCAGAGCATACCATGCTGACCGAAGCCGATTTACAGCAGCTTTCATCGGATTGCACCCGTCTGTTGCTGAAAACCGGCGGCAGCAGCTATCTGACCGAGGAAGCGGCCTGCTTTCTGACACAACAGAAGCTGTGTCTTTTAGGCACTGACGGACTCAGCGCCGCACCACCAGACAACGAAGGGCCAATTCACCGCCTCCTGCTGCAGCGAGGCATTGCGTTGCTGGAGAACCTGCAGCTGGCTCATGTGCCCGATGGTTCGTACATTCTATGCGCCTTCCCCTTAAAAATTGCCGACGGCGACGGCAGTCCTGTGCGGGCAGTACTG
>CAMFFG010000065.1 GCA_945949655.1 uncultured Peptococcaceae bacterium | reverse complement strand
TGCGGGTATCTGTCAAGTAAAATTTTTACTTAAGTTTACGCAGGCAGAAGAAAGTTAATGTCTGTTTTCTGTATTATTCTGCTGCAGCTTCTGTCTGGGTGTCAGCAGTATCGCTGTTTTCCAGCGGTGCGATACCGGCAAACACGCGGCTGTCGCTGCCTAACGTAAATTCAGCAGATTGTTCTGCTGCTGTATCATAGGAACTGCCTGGCTGCTGTGGTGCTCTGTCCGGTATGGCGCCGTCCGCAGGTGGTTCCGGTGCATCGGCAGGTCTTTCTCCGTCAGCGGGACGTTCGGGGCGCTGGCCATTCTGACCGTTTCGCTGCGGGCGTTCTCCATCGGCAGGCGGTTCTTTTCCGTCCATAGGTTCTGCACCGTCAGGCCGGCCCGGTTTGCCGTTACCGGTCATGGTACCGCGATGTGCCAGCTGCGTTCCGCCGGTGTAGCTGTCCACAGTGGTGTAGATGCCGTTGGTTACGGTGCCGGTCAGGGTACCACCGCTATACAGATAATAGGTCTGACCGTCCTTAAGATCTGGAGAGGAGAATTCCAGAATGGTGAAGTCATTCACTGGTGTGCAAGCCAGAATATAGTTTCCGTCTGCATCGGTGATAACCAGCGGCACGTTGCCTTTCTGCGACTGGGCAAAATAGAACTGGGCATACTGCTGGCCCGATTCTTCCGAGATCTCTTCATACATATTGCCGGTGGCGCAAACGGTACCGCCACTGATATAGATGCCCTCGTCGGCATCCAGTCCGCTGTCGCCGCTACTGCTGTGGGCCTGTGCCACCACAAAGCCGCCGTTGATGTAAATGGAACCGTTGGAATCGATGCCGTCCCCTTCTTCGCCGTTCTGGATAGCGCAGTTGATGATGCCGTCATTAATAGTGATCACCGATACGCCGTCCTCGCTGGCGTTCAAAGCATCGTCCTGGGATGCAACCTGTATGGTACCGCCGTTGATGGTGAGGTGTATCTTGCTTTCAATACCTTCCTTGTCGCCGGTCACCTGCAGTGCGCCGTCGCCGCCGATCTGCAGGGATACATTGGAGGAGATGGTGCCGTCATTTTTGATCTCATTGCCGGCTTCATCGGTATACTTGGCGATGTGGGATCCGTTCAGCCGATTGATGCTGTCTTCAGCCAGTGTGATGGTGACACCAGCCTTGCCAGCTTCCTGGGAGTCGGCGGCATCCTCGATCAAAATGGCCGGAGCAGTCTGATTGATTATTTCCACATTGTCCAGAATCAGATTGACCGCCTGATCCGGTGCAGTCACGCGGATCTGCCCGTTCTGTATGCCGCCGGAGATCTGGTAATCACCGGCTTTGGTAATATGCAGTACAGTGTTGACCGTATCCTGCAGCGCTTCCGGTACATCCTCGTGGGTTTCCACCTCCGCTGTCCAGTAGACAGCCTGTGATGGATCCTGGCTGACAGCCTGGCCATCTATGGTTATGCCCTCATCGGACAGTACGATGGCAGAGGCTGTGCTGCTGGTATTGCTGCAGCCGAAGCAGAGCATAGCGGCCAGAAGAAGTGCAGAGCCGCATAATAATTTTTTCATAGTAAAACTCCTTTCGTCGTTGTGTAAAGTTTCTGTAAAAGATGATGCTATCATACAGCCTGATTGTGAAAGCTGTGTGAGGAAACAGAGACAGCTGTGTGAAGAAACAGAAAAAGATTGGTTTAATTTTCTGCAGATTGTGAAATCCTGTTGGACAGGGCAGTAAAGTATGATAAAATAGATTGAAAGACGATTCCAGGATCCTTACAAAAAAGAATTCTGAACAGAGAGAGGTTTTTATCATGCGTATTTTAGTAGCAGGCGGTGCCGGTTATATCGGCAGCCATACCTGTCTGGTTTTATTAGAAGCAGGCCATGAGGTGATCGTAGCCGACAACCTGTGCAACAGCAAGGAGGAATCGCTGCGCCGGGTGCAGCAGCTGACCGGCAAGCCCATTCTTTTTTATCCGGTGGATGTCACCGAGGAAGCTGCTGTTGAAAAAATCTTTCAGGAACAGCACATCGACGGTGTCATTCATTTTGCCGGATTAAAAGCAGTTGGCGAATCGGTGGAGCAGCCGGTGCGTTATTACTACAACAATGTGGTCAGCACACTGACCTTGTGTAAGGTGATGAAACGGCATGGCGTCAATAAGTTTGTATTCAGCTCCTCGGCCACCGTGTACGGAGAAAACGCCATTCCTTTTGTGGAAACCATGCAGCTTTTGCCTACCACCAATCCTTATGGCGAGACAAAAGTGATGAGCGAGCGGATTTTAACCGATGTGGCAGCGGTGGAGCCGGACTGGTCGGTAGCGCTGCTGCGGTACTTTAATCCCATTGGCGCCCATCCCAGCGGCCGCATTGGCGAAGACCCGCAGGGGATCCCCAACAATCTGATGCCCTATGTAACACAGGTAGCCAGCGGCAAGCGGGAACGGCTGCGGGTGTGGGGCAACGATTATCCCACCGTGGATGGCACTGGTGTGCGGGACTACATTCATGTGATGGATCTGGCCGAAGGCCATGTGCGGGCCCTGGAAAAACTGTGCGAAGAAAAAGGCGTGCTGGTTTATAATTTAGGTACGGGCCACGGTGTCAGTGTGCTGCAGCTGGTACACGCTTTTGAAAAAGCCAACGATCTGACCATCCCCTATGATATCTGCCCGCGGCGGGCCGGTGATATCGCCGAGTTTTATGCCGATGCCTCCAAGGCAGAGCGGGAACTGGGCTGGAAGGCCGCCCGCACCATTGAGGATATGTGCCGGGATTCGTGGAACTGGCAGCGGCAGAATCCACAAGGATACGAAGTGTAAAGAACGGTGCGGATGCATAACCGTAAATAGAATCAGTTTTTAGAAAAAGGAGCGATTTTTATGTCTGAAATTCGAGTTGATATTTCTGACGCCATTGCTGAACTGCCAGTGGCGGAGTATCAGGAAAAAATCAATGCCATTCATGAACAGCTGCACAGCGGTCAGAATGGTTATACCGGCTGGGTAGAATATCCTACCAAGGTGGAAGGCGATCTGGTATGGCAGATCATGACCACCGCCTGGAAGATCCAGAAACAGTGCACGGCCTTTGTAGTCATTGGGGTGGGCGGCTCCTATCTGGGTGCCAAAGCATGTCTGGAACTGCTGCAGTCGCCATTTTACAATGAATTTTTCGCCAAAGAACGGAACCTGCCCAAGATCTATTTTGCCGGTCATCATCTGAGCAGCGTGTATTATCATGAGCTGTTCCATCGTCTGCGCAAAGAAGAAGTGGCTGTTTGCGTGATTTCTCGCTCTGGAGCAACCCTGGAGCCGATGGTTGTGTTTGAAATGTTTAAGAACTTCATGAAAGAAAGATATGGAGACGAGGCCAGCGAACGCATTTATGTGGTAACTGGCAGTAAGGGAAAGTTGCGGGAAGAAGCTGAACAGGAAGGGTACACAACCTTTGATGTACCGGACGATATTGTAGGTCGATTCTCTGTACTGACACCGGTAGGATTGCTGCCCATCGCAGTTGCTGGCATCGATCTGGAATCGGTGCTGCAGGGCGCGCGCCAAGCACAGGCAGCTACGGCCAACCCAGATTTAAATACCAATGATTGCTACCGTTATGCATTAACCCGCTATTTATTGAAAGTACAGCAAGATAAACGGATGGAAGTCTTTGAGGTATATGATGGCAAGCTGCGCTACTTTACCGAGTGGATGAAACAACTCTTTGGAGAAAGTGAATGCCAGAATGGGCAAGGCATCTTCCCAGTGTCTATGCAGATGTCCACAGACCTGCATTCTTTGGGACAATTTTTACAGGAAGGCCGTCAGGATTTCTTTGAAACAGCGGTGATCATTGAGGATGTCACCTATGACATCATGCTGCCGGAAGGCATCACCGACCATGCCAAAACTCTGCATCAGATGAACCGTCTGGTGCGGGAAAGCGTAAAAGAAGCCCATCTGGAAAACGGCACACCGAACATCGTGATCACCCTGCCGGAAATTTCCGCATACTCGTTCGGCAAGATGGTGTACTTCTTTGAAAAAGCCTGCGCTGTCAGCTGCATGCTCAGCGACCTGGATCCATTCGTACAGCCGGGTGTAGAACGCTACAAAGAAAAACTGCAGGAACTGCTGAAAAACGATACCATGCAGACTGCAGAAATTGAATAAGGCTGAACCAGATTGGCACAGTAAGAGACCCGATAATAATCCGTTATCGGGTTTTTTGCTGCGCAGCCGCAGTCTGTTATAACATAATATTAAGAAAATGAAATAGTTGGAATAGAATTTATGTGTTATAATAAAAATGTTATATCGTATTACAGGAAAGAAGATGGGGTTATGGAGGACACACAACAAGTTACGATCAGAGAGGACCGAACCAAATTATTTCTGCTGGCCATCATGCTGACCAATGTGGTGACTATGCTGAACACTTCCACGGTAAACATTGCGCTGCCTACCTATATGTCGGTGTTTCAGGTGAATATCAATACGGTGCAGTGGGTGGTCATCGGGTATCTGCTGCCGTTGGGGATGATGATGCCGCTGTCTGGATACTTATGTGAGCGCTACAGTTACCGCAAGGTATTTCTGGCTGGTGTGGCGGCGCTGGGGCTGTGCTCTCTGGGCGGTGCCTGTTCGGTGAGCTTTTATATGCTGGGGGCGTTCCGGTTTTTAAAAGGGGTTGCTGGTGGGATTATTATTCCCAGTACCATGTCCATGCTGTATCGCTATATTCCCAAACGGTTCCAGGCCACCTATCTGGGCGGTATTATGATGCTGCAGTCGGTAGGGATGGCCATGGGTCCGGCGCTGGCTGGCATCTTGCTGCAGGTTTCCAGCTGGCATGTGCTGTTTCTGTTTAATATTCCGCTGGTGCTGCTGATCCTCTGGGCTGGCGGAAAAAGTTTGCCGGCAGAGGCTGGGCGACAGGCAGAACAGGTGGATTTCCTTGGCGTTGCGCAGATTTGTGCAGGCACCGGCCTGGTGATGATCGCATTCTCCAAAGGGGAAGAATGGGGCTGGATGTCGGCCATGTTCTGGAGCTGTCTGCTGATAGGTCTGATATTGGCTGTTGTGTTTGTGGTGCGGCAGTTTCACACCCGCTATCCGCTTCTGAACTTTGCGGTCTTAAAGTATAGACCCTTTGTGCTGACCTTGCTGGTGCAGTGCACACTGGCCATGACACTGGGCATCAATGCCATTCTGTCTCAGTTTTATTTTCAGACCGGCCGTGGCTTTTCGCCAGCTGCTACCGGACTGTTTCTGATGGTGCCGTCCCTGCTGATGATGACCGGTAACGCTGCAGCCACCATTCTGCATAAGCGGGGCTGGGTGCGCGGTCTGATCACCGGCGGCGTGGCCATTGCGCTGATTGGCAATCTGGGTTTGTGTTTCCTGCAAATGGACAGCAATCTGCTTTTTGTGATGTGTTGTTATACGCTGCGTTTTTTTGGTCTGGCCCTGTTACAGATGCCGCTGATGGATTATGGGATGAGCGCGGTTCCACCGGAACTGTCCGGTCACGCTTCCTCTATGTTCAACTGGAGCAAGCAGGTGGTGCAGGTGGTATCCACCAACATTTTAACAGTATTGCTCAGTCTCAATCTGAATCGCTATTATCTGGCTGCCGGCAATACCGGTACACCGATAGAAGGCACCATGGCTTATCGTTTGGCGGCTATTGAGGCTGTAAATACCGACTATCTGTATCTGGCCGTTGCGCTGGTACTTACACTGGGCTGTACTTTTTTGATTAAGCCGCAGAAGAAAAAAGAAGAACTATAAAAATGTGAAGGCAATGTCATTTCGTTAAGAGAGTTGTTCGAAAAAAGTATGTCGAAAAAGTATGAACCAAAAGCCGGGATCCACAGGCAGCGTGGAACAAATGCTGCAGCGGAGGCGCAGCAGGATCATTGCGGCACTTGACGAATGAAACATTTTGGATTATCATATAACTAGAAAAGAGAGTAACCATTGGTGTACTGGTCATACACCAGCAAACGGCTTACTCCCCTATTAGATTGGACGACAGCTCGCCTCACTTGTTAGGGTAAAGGCGGGCTGTCATTTTTATGACTTAGACCCTGCTACTTGCGCAGCAGGGCGATAACTGTGACAAGGAGGGTTAAAGTGGCGACAAGCGCCATGTAAACTTCTACTGTCATGGTTATCACTTCCCCTCGGGGGGAGGAAACCGCCTACCGTTATGATTACTCTCTGTGCATTATTTTACCATACATATGTTTGCTTTTCAAGAAGCAAAGTTCCAATATCTGTATGTTTTAAGCTGTGGGATACAGGAATGCAGTAGGGCGATAACTGTGGCGACAAGCGTTATGTAAATTTGCAGAATCAATTGAATCAGGAGAATGAAATAAATCTTATTTATAGCAGTTGCTTCTCTGTATAACAGGTGGGCAGCTGTTTTTTGTGTTGCAGTTCTTTTATTGCTGCGACAAATTGTCTGTGATATACAGACAGATATACGGACAAAATGTCTGTCCGCTGTCGGTGGTCAGTCCGTATTGTAAAAGTATCTGCAATGCCGATGGTTAAGCGGAAAACAGTATTGTCTGCATATTTTGTTCACCACGGACAGAATGGTCGTCATAGTACATAAGATAGGTAAGAGAAAAAGAATAAAAGATAAAATGATTAAAAAAAAGAAAAAGTAAAAAAAGAAAAAAGTAAACTGGCAAAAACAAAAGCAAAAGCAAAAATAAAAGCTGCAGGGTCTCGCTGTCTTTACCTGCCCCTCCGTGATCCGTACCAGTCCTGACCGGTCCGTCTCGCCTGGGACTTTGTCCGGCTCGTCCGGACAGTCTGCGGACTGGTTCGTCTCAAGTCGGACCCTGGCAAAGACAGCAGGCCCTGCAGTACAGTATGGACAAGCAGTGTTGTTATCATTGCCT
>CAMFFG010000064.1 GCA_945949655.1 uncultured Peptococcaceae bacterium | reverse complement strand
ATGATCGCCAGCAGGGAGGAAGAGCAGCATGACTGATGTATATTATACGGTGCAACCGCCGCAGTCTACCAGTGAAACATCCGGCCGGACGGTGGCCAGTCAGCTGATCTGCTACAAGGGTGTGCAGCTGTATGCGCGGCCCTATGACAAAAGCCATTATCAGATCACAGGGCTGTGCACCACCGATCCGGCCTGCTATCTGCGCAAAGATCTGATGCCCGGTGCGCTGATCCCGCTGTTTCAAGAAAATAACTGAAATAATACTTTCGCTGGCGCGAAAGTATGGTATAATAAACTGATATTTTATAATTTACAGCAAAGAAGGTGCAAGGATGGCGCGGGAAACACTGCATGAGATGACAGTGCAAAAAGAAAAAGCGGTGCTGGTGCTGCTTCCGGAGCCGGGCGAAAACTGGCAGGAGGAAGAGTTGTATCAGGAACTGGCCGAATTGAGCCGCACAGCCGGTCTGGAAGTGGCAGACTGTCTGATCCAGCACCGCAATGCGCCGGATGCGGCTTACTGCATCGGTAAAGGTAAGCTGGAGGAACTGCGGCAGCTTTGCCAGATGTATGATGCGGACTGCGTGATTTTTGACCATACGCTGTCTCCGTCGCAGCTGTTTCATCTGACCCAGGCGCTGGAGGTCAAGGTGCTGGATAAGACCATGCTGATTCTGGATATTTTTGCCCAGCGGGCCCGTAGCCGGGAGGGCAAGCTGCAGGTGGAGCTGGCCCAGGCCACTTATCTGCTGCCCCGTCTGCAGGGGCAGGGGATGAATCTTTCCCGGCAGGGCGGCAGCAGCAAAAGCGGCGGCGTA
This sequence comes from uncultured Peptococcaceae bacterium, assembly GCA_945949655.1. Classification (GTDB taxonomy): domain Bacteria; phylum Bacillota; class Peptococcia; order Peptococcales; family Peptococcaceae; genus UBA7185. Next base: position 6,146 of record CAMFFG010000064.1, on the reverse strand, counting down.
GGTACCCGCGGCCCCGGGGAGACCAAGCTGGAAACTGACCGGCGGCGTATTCGGCAGCGGATCCAGATGATCGAGCAGGAGATGAAAGAAGTGCAAAAGCACCGGGCTGTGCAGCAGAAACGCAAGCTGCGCAACCATCTGCCTCTGGTGGCGCTGGTGGGCTATACCAACGCGGGTAAATCGTCCCTGCTGAACAGCCTGACCGAAGCGCAGATCTACGCCGAGGATCAGCTGTTTGCCACACTGGACCCTACGACGCGGGCTTTTTATCTGCCCAATGGCAGCAAAGCGCTGCTGACCGATACCGTTGGGTTTATCCGTAATCTGCCGCCCCAGCTGATCGATGCGTTCAAAGCTACTCTGGATGAATTGCAGTATGCCGATCTGCTGCTGCATGTGGTGGACATCAGCAATCCCAATTTTGAAAATCAGCTGCATGCTGTGGAGGAAATTCTGCGGCAGCTGGGCCTTGCCGAAAAGCCACAGATCTTTGTGTTCAATAAAATAGACCGATTGGATGCGTTGCCGCCGCTGTGCGGTGGCCTGAAACGGGAAAGCTGCTGTTATATTTCGGCAGCCGGAAAGCAGAATCTGAATGTGCTGCTGCAGATGATGGAAGGCCGCCTGACGCAGAATATCCGCTGCCAGATCACCCTGCCGCTGACACTGGGCAGTTTGCTGAATCAGGCCTACGGAGCAGGACAGGTGAGCCAGTTAGCGTACACAGAGGATGCCATCTGTTTTGTGTGGGATGGCCATCAGGAAAACCTGCCGGTCGCCCTGCGGCAATATGTGACGGAGCTGTGCCAGTAAAATAAGGCGATTCATTTTAGGGATGGGAAACACACAGCAACAACAAGGAAATGGAGTAAAAGCAGAAATGAAAGAATATTTTTTAAGTTTGAAGGATAAATATCATATCAGTGATGGGCTGATGGAACAGATCCGGATCGCTTACGATGCGGTGCAGCCCTACTGGCAGCCGGTGAGCAACAACACAGCCACAGCGCAGATCAGAATTCTCAATGCCTTTCAGAAGCATCAGGCATCTGATTTTCATCTGAACGGTTCCACCGGCTATGGTTACGGTGACACAGGCCGCGATATTCTGGAGCTGATGTGGGCTGATATTTTCAAAGCGGAAAAGGCGCTGGTGCGCTCCAATATCGCCTCGGGCACCCATGCTCTGGCGCTGGGGCTGTTCGGCAATCTGTTGCCTGGTGACACCTTTGTGTCCATCAGCGGCATGCCCTATGATACCCTGCAGACCATCATCGGTCATCGTGGCGAGCCCGGCACCTTATCGGAGCTGGGGATCCAGCACAAAGTGGTAGAGCTGGTCGATGATGCCTTTGACTTTAACGGTATTGCCCGCACCGTGACGCCGGATACCAAAATGGTCTGCATTCAGCGCTCCCGCGGCTACAGCTGGCGGAAGTCGCTGAGCATTGCCCAAATCGCCGAGGCCATTGCCTTTGTGAAAAAAATCAATCCGCAGATTATCTGCTTCGTGGACAACTGCTACGGAGAATTTGTGGAACTACAGGAGCCTTTAGAAGTGGGGGCAGACCTGATTGCCGGTTCCCTGATCAAAAATCCCGGTGGCGGGCTGGCACCCAGAGGCGGTTATGTGGCCGGGCGGGCCGATCTGGTGGATCGGGCAGCCATTCGGCTGACAGCGCCGGGCATCGCCGAAGATGTGGGCTCGGCGTTGGACTTTAACCGACTGGCATTTCAGGGGCTGTTTATGGCACCGCTGATCGTGGAGCAGGCCATGAAAGGCGCTATTTTTGCGGCGCAGCTGTTGCAGCAGCTGGGCTATCAGGTATCGCCGGCCGCTGACGCGCCGCGCACCGATATTATTCAGGCCATTCAACTGGGAACGCCGGACAATGTCAGAAGATTCTGTAAGGGTATTCAGATGGCTTCGCCGTTAGATGCTCATGTAACACCTTACGATGCTGAGCTGCCTGGCTATGACGATCCGGTCATTATGGCAGGCGGTACCTTTACGCAGGGCTCCTCCATCGAGCTGAGTATCGACGGCCCTATGCGGGAGCCCTATATCGTTTATATGCAGGGCGGTCTGTCGGTGGCCCATGTCATTGCCGGTGTGGTGGCCGCAGTGGGTCAGATGGAACAGGCATAACGAAATAGATCGGAAGGAAAGGGTTGGTCGGTATGGCAAAGAAAAAAATTGGATTATTATTTGGCGGACGCTCCGGCGAGCATGAAGTATCGCTGGCTTCTGCGCAGGCCATTGCGCACAATTTTGATGCGGATGCCTTTGAAGTGGTTCCTGTGCTGATCTCCAGAGAAGGCCGCTGGTACGGGCCCATCGAGATAGAAAAAATCGCTGTCGCTACGCCGGAACAGTATGCAGACCGGGAAGTGCTGCTGGCGCCGCAGCCGGGCGGAAGGCTGTTACGGGCTGCCGATGGCAGTGAGTTGTGCCGCCTGGATGTGATTTTTCCCATCGTGCATGGCACCTACGGCGAGGACGGCATTTTGCAGGGACTTCTGGAACTGGCCGGTGTGCCTTATGTGGGTGCCGGTGTAGCCGGATCGGCTATCGGTATGGATAAAGTGCTGATGCGTAAGATCTTGGCCTATCACCATATTCCACAGGTGACCTTTACAACGGTGCTGCGTACCCAGGTGGAGCAGGATATATCCGTTGCCGTAAACGAGATTGCGGCAGTGCTGCCTTATCCGGTGTTTGTAAAACCGGCCAACGGCGGCTCCAGCGTGGGCATCAGCAAGGCTAGAGACGATGCAGAGCTGGCAGAGGCCTTGCGGCTGGCTGCCTGTTATGACCGCAAGATTCTGGTGGAGCAGGGGGTCAATGCACGGGAGATCGAGATCTCTGTTTTGGGCAATGAACAGCCTGCGGTTTCGCTGCCGGGAGAGATCTGCTCCAGCAATGAATTTTATGATTACAAAGCCAAATATATTGATAACAAATCCATATCGGTGATTCCGGCCGATCTGCCGGAGGATGTAGTTGCCAGCATCCAGCAACTGGCGGTGGAAGCTTATCAGGCGCTGGACTGTGAGGGCTTTGCCCGGGTGGATTTTTTTGTAGAGCGGGAGAGCGGTCAGATCTATCTGAACGAGATCAACACGCTGCCCGGTTTTACGGAGATCAGTATGTATCCTAAAATGTGGGAGGCTGCCGGTCTGCCTGTGACGCAGCTGTTAAACCGGCTGGTGGAGCTGGCCTGTCAGCGCTTTGCCGATCGGGCCAAAAATTCCGTACAGTGTTAAAACCGGTTTTCCGCAGGAGAAGTATATAAACAGAACAGATCTTCTTTTTATCTGGAAAATTCTGTTGACAAAACAGGGAAATCCCTTTATAATACAAACATACATTTGATAAAAACAATGCGTGGACGATTTAATGGAGGATGTTTATGGCAGATATGACAAATAAAAATCAGGATAAAGCGGCAGCTCTGGAAAACGCGCTGAAACAGATCGACCGTCAGTTTGGCAAAGGCACACTGATGCGTCTGGGAGACCAGGAAAAAATCGAGATGGAAGCAATTCACACCGGTTCCATTGCACTGGACAGCGCACTGGGCATCGGCGGCGTGCCGAAAGGACGCATTATTGAAATCTATGGCCCGGAATCCTCCGGGAAAACCACCGTTGCGCTGCACATCGTGGCTGAGTGCCAGAAGGAAGGCGGCGTTGCGGCATTTATTGATGCGGAACATGCGCTGGATCCTGTTTATGCGAAAAAAATCGGGGTCGATGTGGATAATCTGCTGGTATCACAGCCTGATTACGGGGAGCAGGCGCTGGAGATCTGTGATGCGCTGGCCCGCAGCGGTGCTGTGGATATTATCGTGGTAGACTCGGTGGCAGCATTGACACCCAGGGCGGAAATTGAAGGAGAGATGGGCGACACCCATGTGGGACTTCTGGCCCGTCTGATGTCGCAGGCGCTGCGCAAAATGACCGGGAACATCAGCAAAAACAATACTACGATGATCTTTATCAACCAGATCCGAGAAAAGATCGGTGTGGTGTATGGTAATCCGGAAACCACCACTGGCGGACGGGCTCTCAAGTTCTATTCCTCCGTGCGTATGGAAGTGCGCAAAGGGGAAGCGCTGAAACGGGGCAGCGAGATCATCGGCAACCGCACCAAGGTAAAAATTGTAAAAAATAAAGTGGCGCCGCCATTTAAAACAGTAGAATTCGATATCATGTATGGCGAAGGTATTTCCAACGAAGGCAGCATCATAGATGTGGGGGTAGAACTGGAAATCATCCGCAAGAGCGGTGCCTGGTATTCCTATGAGGGTGAAAAGATCGGTCAGGGCCGTGACAATGCCAAAGCTTATCTGAAAGCCAACCCGGAAACAAGAGCTGAGATTGAAGAAAAGATTCGGCAGCATTGCCAGTCCATCGGTGTGGTGGTGGAAGTGCAGGATGACGAGGATGAAGCTGACATGGGACCGAATGAATTGTTTTTTGATGAAGAATAACCGGACGAGACAACAAAAAGAGGTATGCCCTGATTCAGGGCATACCGGAAATGTGAGAGGTAGCGCCCATGGAACAACTGGAACAGGCCAAACAGGAAGCGCTCCGTTATGTAACTGTGCGGATGCGCACCCGACAGGAGGTTATGCAGCAGCTGTGCAAAAAAGGTTATGGGGCAGATATGGCTGACGCAGTTATTGGCTTTCTGGAGGAATATCACTATCTGGATGACGAGGCTTACTGCCGAAGCTGGATCCACGACCGGATGGCCTTTCATCCTTGCGGACGGCAGAAAATGGCCTTTGAGCTGGCCAAAAAAATTGCGGATCAGCAGCTGATCAGCCAGTGCCTGGAGCAGTATTTCACCCGGGAGGCAGAGCTGGAACTGGCACAGGCCGCAGCGGTCAAAAAGCTGCAGAGTGGTCGGCAGGCCGTAACCACGGAGCAATTGAGCCGGTTCCTTTACAGCCGCGGCTATAGCGGAAGCATCATCCGGGCAGTGCTGCAGCAGGAAGCCATACAGGAAATGATAGACCAGAGACAGTGCAATAATAATTTTTAAGTTTAAATATGCTACTTGACAGGCGATACTAGAACTTGTAAAATTATATGAATGGAAGTCTTGTATGAAATTGCACCTGCCTCTGGTCAGGTTGTATATATAAAATTGTAGCATGGTGGTAAATGCAGGAAGATGCATATACAAAATAGATAGTTTACTGTGAACTGCAGATTTATATATGGATAGGGAGCAGTCTGGCATTTTTTGCCGGAGGCAATTTCAGCAAATCGACGATCGGTTTGCTTTTTTGTTTTTCTGTAGAAAAAACCTTGCAGAGGAGCAGGATTTCCAGCCCTTTATATTATTATTATGTTTTGAGACGTTAAACAACAATGGAGAGAAAGGAGGACTTAAAACAATATGAGCGAAATCATAATAGGGATTGTTGCTGCTGTAGCTGGTCTGGTAGTTGGCTATATTGTGAGAAAAACAGTAGGCGAATCCAAAATCAAATCTGCAGAAGATGAAGCAGCCCGCATCATGGAGGAAGCAACCAGAAACACCGATGCCATCCGTAAGGAGGCCATTCTGGAGGCAAAGGATGAAGCGTATAAGATCCGCAATGAGGCAGAACAGGAAGTAAAAGAACGCCGTGCAGAACTGCAGCGCTCTGAAAAACGTCTGATTCAGAAAGAAGAGTCCATGGACCGGAAGTATGAGGCTCTGGAGCAGAAAGAACAGAGCATGCAGAAAACGGAAGCGCAGATCGAAAAAGTGAAGGCAAATGTAGAGGCTTTGTATGCCCAGCAGGCTGCAGAACTGGAACGGTTGGCCAATCTGACCGCAGAAGAGGCCAGAGAACAGCTCCTGAGCAAAGTGGAAGAAGAGATCCAGCACGAAACCGCTATCATGATCAAAGACATGGAAGCGGCCGCCAAAGAGCAGGCGGATAAAAAAGCCCGTGAGATCATTTCCCTGGCTATTCAGCGCTGTGCCGCCGATCATGTGGCGGAAACCACTGTGTCGGTGGTGGCACCGCCCAATGATGAGATGAAAGGTCGCATCATCGGTCGGGAAGGCCGCAACATCCGCACACTGGAAACCTTGCCCGGCATTGATCTGATCATTGACGATACACCGGAAGATGTGA
>CAMFFG010000063.1 GCA_945949655.1 uncultured Peptococcaceae bacterium | reverse complement strand
ATATAGAAAAATTTAAGATGGCACTAAAAAATGTAGACAACAGATTTGTTTCCTTTTCAGATCAAGTCATAGCCGGATTAATCAAAGCATTTTCTATTCGACATATTCCAGAATTATATCCTTTTGCCCAAACACTATAACTTATAAAAATAGCATGTAACCTATATCAGATAGATTACATGCTATTTCTGTATTATTTTTTGATTACAGCAGCAGATCTAAAATATCTTTTTTATGCTGTATCAGCATGGCATCCTCCAGCTGGCGCGGATAAGCGGCATCCACTGCAAAGGAAACCGGTGTTTCTCCTTTTTTCAGCACCAGAATATTTCTGGCCAGAAGCAACGCTTCCTCCACATTATGGGTCACAAACACCACGGCCGTATGCATCTGTCGCTGAATCTCGATCACCTTTTGCTGCAGCGTCATGCGGGTAAAATAATCCAGTGCAGCAAAAGGCTCATCCATCAGCAGTAAATCAGGCTGGTAGGCCAGCGCCCGGGCAATGGCCACCCGATGAGCCATACCGCCGGAAAGCTCTGCCGGTCTGCTGTTCTGATAACGCCGCTCCAGCCCCACCATGTCCAGCAGGGGCAGCACATCGGCATCCGTCCAGGTATGGCGGGAGAGCATAATATTTTCTGCCACACGCATCCATGGAAGCAGTCGGCTTTCCTGAAACACCATGCCGATCTTAGGCTGCACCGGTTTTCCGTCCCGGCTGAATATGATTTTCCCCCGATCCGGCGTCTCCAAATTTGCCAGCAGACGCAGCAACGTCGTCTTTCCACATCCACTTTTTCCAACCAGAACCGTAATCCCATCCAGCGAAATATCCAGCGTTAAATCAGAAAATATACACTGCACGCCCTGCGCTGCCGAATATGTTTTTGTGATCTGCTGCAGCTGACACAATAACCCTGCCGCCATCCCCATCACCGCCTTTTTATATGTTATCTTACCATAAAAACAGCTGTGATTGCAATGCACCTCCCACCATATCCGATCATCTGCTACATTTTTACACAAAACAAACAAAAAATTAATTTCTGCCCGCCCCACAGGATGACAATTAAAATAAAACTGTGTTATAATAATTGTATCTATGTCAGAAGGAGGCATATTATGTACGATAGTATCATTGTAGGCTGCGGCTTTGCCGGCGCTGTGGTGGCGCGAGAACTGGCAGAACGCGGCAATCAGAATGTCTGCATTGTGGAAAAGCGGGCCCACATCGGTGGGAACTGCTATGACTTATATGACAACCAGGGGATCCTGATCCATCAGTACGGACCCCATATTTTTCACACCAACAGCAAAACTGTGTACGATTATCTGTCCCGCTTTACGCAATGGCACGATTATAAGCACGAGGTGGTGGCCAACATTCGTGGCCAGTTTATGCCTGTGCCCTTTAATCTGAACACCTTAAAACTGGCGTACGGCGAAGAAAAAGCGGCCGTTCTGCGGGAAAAACTGATCAGCACCTATGGTCTGGAAAGTCGGGTGCCCATCCTAAAACTGAAAGAAAATCCCGACAAAGATATCCAGGCCATTGCAGACTATGTGTACGAAAACATTTTTCTGCACTACACCTTAAAGCAGTGGGGCCAGAAACCGGAAGATATTGACCCCAGCGTGACGGCCCGGGTACCGGTGCTCATCTCCGAGGATAACGGCTATTTTCAGGACACTTACCAGGGTATGCCATTAGAAGGCTACACACCACTGTTTGAAAAAATGCTGGATTACCCAAACATCACCCTGATGTTGGAAACCGACGCCAACGAACTGCTCCGTTTAGAAAACGGCCAGATCTATTTCCAAGGTGAACCATTCCAGGGGCAGGTCATCTTTACCGGCCCTGTGGATGAATTTTTCTCCTGCTGCTACGGGCAGCTGCCCTATCGCTCTTTAAACTTTGTGTTTGAGCATCACCAAAAGAGCGATTATCAGCCAAAAGCGGTGGTCAATTACACCGTCAGCGAGGATTACACCCGCATCACCGAGTTCAAAAAGCTGACCGGTCAGAAAAAACCGGAACATACCACCATTGTGAAGGAATATCCCATTCCGTACACAGGCAGAAACGGCCAGATTCCGTACTATGCCATCATCAATGATGAAAATCTGGCGCTGTATCAGAAATACTGCCAGCTGCTGGAGGGCTACCCTAATTTTCATCTGCTGGGCCGATTGGCCGAGTACAAATATTACAACATTGATGCCATTGTAGACAAAGCGCTGGCACTGGCAAATACCCTGCTGGGTTAATCGGGAGGCCAATATGAAAGTATTATCCATCGCAATTCCTTCTTACAATTCAGAAGCCTACATGGCCAACTGTATTGAATCGCTGCTTTTAGGCGGCGATGATGTGGAAATTCTCATTGTCAACGACGGCTCCAAAGACAACACCGGCAGCATTGCCGATGCTTACGCCGCCAAATATCCCGGCACTATCCGCGCCATTCATCAGGAAAACGGCGGCCACGGCGAAGCAGTCAACGCCGGGCTGCGCAATGCCACCGGCGCTTACTTCAAAGTGGTGGACAGCGATGACTGGGTGGACCCCAAAGCATACAAAGAAATTCTGGCGCTGTTAAAACAGATGCTGACTGAACACACCCAGCTGGATATGCTCATCTCTAACTTTGTGTACGATAAGCAGGGCGCTTCCTTCAAAAAAGTGATGAACTACCGCTCCGTGTTGCCGCAGAACCAGATCTTTACCTGGGATCAGATTGGTCACTTCAAAAAAGGTCAGTATATTCTGATGCATTCCGTCATCTATCGCACTCAAATGCTGCGGGACTGCCAGCTGGAGCTGCCCAAGCACACCTTTTATGTGGACAACATCTTTGTGTATCAGCCGCTTCCTGCGGTAAAGACCATCTATTATCTGGATGTGGATTTCTACCACTATTTCATCGGCCGCGACGACCAGTCGGTCAACGAAAAAGTCATGATCAAGCGCATCGACCAGCAGCTGCGGGTCAATAAGCTGATGATCGACTATTATGACTTGTCCGACAAAAATCTGGTATCCAGCAAAAAACTGCGCCAGTATATGTACAACTACTTGGAAATTATGATGTGCATCTCCTCCATCATGCTCATCCGCTCCCACGATGCCGCCAATCTGGAAAAACGGGACGAGCTTTGGGAATACCTGCAGCTGAGCAATCCGCGCATGTATAAAAAACTGCGCTACGGTCTGTTTGGCCGGGTGATGACTGTAAAAAATCCGGCAGGCCGCAAATTTGCTGAAATCTGCTATAAAATTGCACAAAAAATCTTTGGATTCAACTGATTCGTTCAACAGGAGCAGAACCTTAGCATTCTACTCCTGTTTTTTTTATTCCTATTTTTTATAGGAATTTATATTGTAAATTGCCATTGCCTTTGCTACAGGGAAATCCCATCGGCTATCCCTGTCCCTTTGCCGCTAAAATGAAAGAACTGGTGAAAAAAGAAGTAGGCGACAATGTGCGCATTCTGGATTTCACCCATTAAATATAAGTTCTGCACTTCTATCACAATATAAAGGAACTGTCACATTGAGAATTTAATTGATTCTTTAAATGTGATAGTTCCTTTTGTAATTTTCTGTTTCATGATCAGTTACTTCCTTTCTTTCCTAACCAAAACAATAATAAAATTCTCCTGTCATGAAAAACATAAAAAAAAACGAGCTGTGTCATCAACCTGGATTTACGTGATTGACACAACTCGTTTGGTTTTTCTATTCTTTTTATGTTATTATTTTAGCATAATTCTGGGAAAAATTCAAATAAAAATTACACACCGTATTTTTGTACAACATCCTGGATCGTTTTCAGAAAAGATTCTTCTCCAAATGTGTTCACTTTAAAGAACATGGCACTGCTTCCACCAGCGGTAACAGCAATCAGATATATCTGATTTTTCTTTTGCAGCAGCGTAATATTGAGTGTCAGCCTATTTCCGCCAAGGGCACTGTATCGTTCATAAATACGCACAGCACAACGGCAATCTTCCACAGTCAAATCACTTCGTCCTTCCAGTGAAGCAGAAATACTTGTATGCACTGCATCGTGCAAGTCAGCCAGTATCTGATCAAAATCTCCGTATAATCTGCTCTCTATTTTTGCCACTCAGCATACCCCTTCCTGCTGGTTCAGATCTTTTTTAGGCAGACGAATCACCACTTCCAGATACTCCTCATTCTCCTGTTCGGTAATTTCAGCGGGCATACCGGCATCCTGAATGGTTTTCACAGTGCCTTTGATGGTGTTCACAAATATTTTCATATCCTTGATGGCTTTCATCATCTTCTTTTTCTTCTGTTCCCGCACATTTTTTTCTTCAGTAATCAGCAGATTCTCAATGAGGTCGTCAGTCTGACGCACATTCAGATTGTTTTTATAGATGCGATGCAGCACTTCCAACGGCTGATCTTCATTCTTTCATTTCAGCAGAGACCGCCCATGCCGCTCTGTCACCACATCCACCGAGATCTCCCGCCGTACCCGCTCCGGAATGTGCAGCAAACGCAGCTTATTGGCAATGGTGGGCTGACTCTTGCCCATTTTTTTGGCCACTTCCTCCTGGGTGATCTGAAACTCCTGGATCAAACGGGCATAGCCTTCCGCCTCTTCAAAATAGTTCAGATCTTCCCGCTGCAGATTTTCAATCAGCGCCATTTCTGCTACTTCCCGATCACTGAACGACCGCACCAGTGCAGGGATGATCCCCTTGCCCGCCAATACACTGGCCCGAAACCGTCGCTCCCCGCTCACCAGCTGATAGCTGCCATCCACCAGGCGCACCGTTACCGGCTGCAATACGCCATATTCCCGAATAGAATTGGCCAATTCCTCCAGCTGGGCCGGGTCAAAATAAGTGCGCGGCTGAAAAGGATTGGGCTGAATTTCCGCAATGGATAGCTCCAGAATAGATTTTGTCTGGCTCTGCTCCACATCCATCTCCTGTTCTATCTGTTCTATCTGTTCTTCCGGCTCTGTCTGCAGCAGATCCGCCGAAGCCGGAACTTCTTCTGCCAGCTCTGCTTCCTTTATTTCCTCTGTAACAGCTTCCAGATCATTCATAGGGGATTCCTCCGTTACTTCTTCCTGAAATAATTGCCGTATCGAATTGAACTTTGTTTTCAGCATAAGCATATCTCTCTTCTTAATAGGATACTTTATCAAAACTGCTTCAAAAAATATTTCTTCTCTGTTATGTAATTTCCTGCTTTTTACAATTAATTTTTAGATGAAGAAATTTCATGATCCGTTATTTTTTCTATCTTCCAGATATTCAGCGTATCTACATCGGGACAGCAGAACACAGCCGTTCCTTCCGACTGCCCCGGAATTTTACCACCATAACGCAGAATATCAATGTACGGAAACGCTACGTGCATAGCCATGGGGCAAACCTTTCCCCGCTCTGTATCAAAATCATATGTATCGCCAATTTTATGGCCGCGATGGCAGGGCACAGGCCCTTTGCGGTCAATCAGCGTAATCTTTATTTTTGGACGCATAGTTTTCTCTCCATTTCAGTTGTCAGACAATGCTCTTCTTTTCTTTATTGGCATAATACGGGCATGCTTCTTTTTTACACTGTTCATTCCATCTGGAAAATCCGCAGATTATTTTTTCTGGCAGCTCCATCGAAATCCCCAAATTCTCCTGTACAAAGGCCACGGCCTCCCGCACCGCTGTAAAGGAATCCCGCTTACAGCAGCGAGGCCCGCCCAATGCACCAATGGCCTGCAAAGCCCGGGCTGTCATCTGATTGGCCAGCCCCCAGGATTTCTTCTCCAAAGGCGTTGCCTCGGTGATGATACTGACAAAAATGCCAGCACTGACACCAGCACCACAGCATCCCCAGAAGCCACAGGCACCGCCAGGCACCTGCTGCCCGCGGCGCACCATCTCCGGCAGTGCAGCTGATAGATCCACCCTTCCGCCACAATTACGATAAGCTGCCAGCAAGGCTGCACCCACCATCACATGATGCTCCGGCCCGTGCATATAAATTTCCGGCCGGGCCATCATCTGCTGCAGCATAGCAATGGGATTGCGGCTTTCTGTGTTCTGGCAGAAATCCAGAATCATTGCCACACCCTTCTCCATATGGCAGGCATCACAGATAAAATGCCCTTCTTTGCATGCTACGGTCGTCTCATATTCTTTTTTGCACATGGCGCAGACCATCTGGCGCGGTGTCTGGTAATATTCCAGCTCCGCACCACAGATCAGACAATTAGTTGTAGGCATAGGTCTGCCTCCTTTTCTTTAAACTCCTCACAGTGGTTTCTTCTGTGGGGTTCCGGCCTTGCGCGGATATTTTTTCGGTGTATCCTTCACCTTTTCAATCACAGCCAGATTTCGGGTATAGGCGCCATCGGCCAAGGTAAACTGCTGCACATCGGCCACCTTGCCGCCCAGCTCTTTTAACGCATTGCTACTCTCGGCCAGCTCCGTTTCCAGTTCGGGCCCTTTCAAAGCGATCAGGATGCCGCCTTTTTTCACAAAGGGCAGACAGATTTCCAGCAGCACTGGCATGCGGGCCACAGCTCTGGCCGTGGCGATGTCATACTGGCCACGATAATCAGGCTTGATGCCAAACTCCTCAGCCCGGCCATGAATGGTTTTTACCCCTTCCAGCTCTAAGGTTCGGCATAGCTCCTGCAAAAAGAGAATGCGTTTATTCAGCGAATCAAACAAGGTCAGATCCAGTTCCGGCTCCATAATCTTTAACGGCACCCCGGGAAATCCGGCTCCCGTGCCTATATCGATCATAGATTTCTGTTTCAAATCAGGCACCACCCGCAGCAGGCAGGCCGAATCCACAAAATGCTTGTAGGCCACTTCCGTTGGCTCCTCAATGGCCGTCAGATTGATTTTCTGGTTCCACTCCAGCAGTGTATCAAAATAAGTGACAAACTGGTCTGTCTGCCGTTCTGTCAGCGTAAAACCCTCTCCGGTAAAGGCACTGGTCAAGATCTCTCTCATGCCTGCACCCCTTCCT
>CAMFFG010000062.1 GCA_945949655.1 uncultured Peptococcaceae bacterium | reverse complement strand
ACATTGTTCCACATCGAAATAAAACAATGCCGAAATAATAAGATAAAGGACTGCCGCCTCATCATTTTTCCCTGATGAAAGCGACAGTCCCGTTTTCGTTTGATATGAAAATTAAAAAACCTGCAGAATATATTCCACACGAGCCAGCGATGCATCCTTAAAATAATACCGCAGCGTTACCCCTTCGTTGCTGTACACCAGCCATTCTGTGCCATCTTCGGCTTCTACCTCAATGCCATAATCGCTCATATACGCATATTCGCCATACAGCAGCCGGTATTCTGCCTTCACTGTACCATTCTGATAGCCCTCCAGCGGCAGGAACGCTTTACTGCCCGCGTCCGGATATTTCTGACGAATATCTTTCAGCGAATCACCCAGCTGAATGTCACGAGCACAGCTGATTCTCGCATCGGCAACTGCAGCTTCACATAGCTGCATGGCGCTGTTCTCATAATTATAAAAAGCAAACCGGTTTTCGCCAAATATATATTGGCGATAGTCCACACCATACAGCACATCCTCCATAACTTCGTCGGGTTTGCCGTACATCTGCTGCACATCCGTTTCTGTCAGATCAAAAATATCGGCAATTTCCTCATACTGAAAGGGCTCTGCCTCTGTTTGTCCGCTGCATCCGGTCAGCACCAGCAGTAAACATAACAATACCAGCATTCCATGCTTTTTCATGTGATGTTCTCCTCTCTACCGAAACAAGATAAATATGCCATAAATTCATTGTTATCTTACCACTTTTTTATGCAAACAGAACATCTTTTTTGATAAAGTTAAAAAATTTTACGATATATCTTCCCGGATGACAACCTTGATCCAGTTATCATTGCGCAGTCGGAACAGACATACAAACATTTTCAGCACAATCTCCAGCCGCAGAACCAGATACACCAGCGGAGGTGCTGCATGAAACACAAAGGCTGCCGCCGCACCGATAGGCAGAAACAGCCACAGACAGCCTGCATCGGCTACTGCCGCATACATAATATCGCCACCGCCTCGCAGGATGCCGGTAATCAGTGGATGACAGAACCCCGTGCAGAAGATCACGATCGCGTAGACGACCATAAACTGCTGCGCCATGGCGATGGTCTGCGGCTCAATTTTATAAAACTGTATCACCGGTTCCCTTAACAGCAGGATCAGACCAAACAAAGCCAGCCCCACACAGAAATATACGCGCAGCAGTTTGTGGGCATAGCGGGAGGTCTGCTGCAAATCGCCCTGCCCCACCGTCTTGCCGATGACAACTGCCGAGGCGCTGGACATACCAATAATAAAAGACATACTCATCTGAAATACCACACTGCAGATACTGTTGGCCGCAACTGCTTCCACGCCCGCTTCCATGTGGCCTAGGATCACCACATGCAGCGAATGAGCAGCCCCCCACAATAATTCATTGATCATCACCGGCAAGCCATAATGAAGCATATCTTTTAACAGGACCGGTTCCATCTGCCGCAGCATGGGCAGCCGATAGGCGATTTTCTTTTCTGCACGCAGCATATACACCAGCATAATACAAAACTCCAGTGAGCGGGCGATCACGGTGCCCATAGCGGCACCAGCCACGCCGAAGGCCGGCGCGCCAAACTTGCCGAAAATAAACATATAATTGAAGAATACATTCACCACCACCGACAGGCTGTAAATGCACATTGCTACTTTTACGTCCTCCACACTGCGCAACACCATCAGGCAGGTGGTTGTCAGCCCATACAGCAGATACGCCACTGCTATGATACGCAGATAGCCCACACCCAGCTGCACCACAGTGGCATCAGGCGTGAACAGCGCCATCAGCTGCTCCGGAATCAGCAGCAGAAGCGCGACAAACACAGTACCCGCCGAGGCCGCCAGCCACAGGCTCAGAGTCAGCACCTTACGGATCGCACCGATCTGGTTATTGCCCCAGTACTGACTGCACAAAATAACAGCCGCACTGGTAATACCAAAAATCACGATGCTGTAAAAGAAAAATATCTGATTGGCAATGCTGGTGGCCGACAGAGCGCTCTCTCCCAGACGCCCCACCATCAAGGTATCCATCAGATTGACGCTGGTTGAAATCAAATTCTGCAGCGCCACCGGCAAGCCAATGGTCACCAGCATTTTATAAAATGTCCGTTCCATAGCTGCATCCTCCTCTTGAAAGAACGAGTCAGAATGTTGTATACAAAATGCAATATGATATAATATCCCAAGAGTTGCCTTTAGACGGCAATGGCGGTTATTCTCCTTATTTTTCAAGGAGGTGATGCTTATGAAGGATCTTCAAAATGTTGGAGCCATATGCTCTATTTTGTCTCTCTTTGTGAGCATCTTTGCGCTTTTCTGGTTTTAGCCAGACAAAGAGCGAACCGCCTATCTCTGCCAAGATAAGCGGTTCAAATTTGTAACCAACATCTAGGAGAGTAACCGTCATGCTTGACTGGCAACTCTCTTTTCTTTATTATATGCTGTTTCATCCTAATAATCAAGAAAAATATGAAATGAAAAAGGTAGCGTGCAAGTCTCAGCCCCGCCTTATGGGCGCAAAGGCTCCTTTGCGCCCATCCTATCAGGTATTATGGTCGCTGACATGAAATTGTTTCAGATTGCCGATTTTCTGACGGCGCTGTTCCAGCACTTCTTCCACTGCTTCCAGTGGGATGTTCTGGTCTGCCATCATCACCAGCAGATGGTACAGCAGATCGCAGATCTCGCCTACTGTTTCCTCCTGCACGCCGTTTTTGGCGGCAATGATCACTTCACTGCACTCTTCACCGCATTTTTTCAGAATTTTATCTAACCCTTTTTCAAACAGATAACAGGTATAGGAACCTTCCTGCGGTTCTGCTTTGCGCTGCTGTACCACAGCATATAATCCTTCTAATACATCCTGCATTTATTGTTCCTCCCAGATGGTCGTATAAAAACAGCTGTGATTACCCGTATGACAGGCAGCGCCTGTCTGCTCCACAATCAGCAGCAATGTGTCGTTATCACAGTCGGCCCGCATCTCGATCACTTTCTGCACATGACCCGATGTAGCTCCTTTATTCCACAGTTCCTGCCGGGACCGGCTGTAAAACCAGGTGTAACCGGTCTCCATGGTTTTCTGCAGACTTTCCTCATTCATATAAGCCAGCATCAGCACCTCTCCAGTGCTTTTTTCCTGCACGATGGCCGGAATCAGCTCCGCTTTGACAAAATATTTTTTTAAATCTTCCATATCCATACTCCCTCATTCCAGCGGACGCAGGATTTTTTGTACCTGATAAGGCAGATGCAAAAAAGCCAGTCCGCTATCTCCTCACCGGAATATTATGGCTGCGCAGATGATCTTTCACCTGCTGCACAGTCAGTTCTTTAAAATGAAACAGCGATGCGGCCAGTGCAGCATCAGCACCTGTTTTTTCAAACACTTCAGAAAAGTGCTCCAGACTGCCGCAGCCACCGGAAGCAATGACCGGAATGTTGACCGCTTTGCTGATGGCATCGGTCAATTCTAAATCAAATCCCTGTTTGCAGCCATCGGTATCCATTGAAGTGAGCAGGATCTCACCAGCACCGCGCCGTTCGCATTCCTGTGCCCATGCAATGGCATCCATGTGCATATCGATGCGGCCGCCGTTTACCACCACGGTAAAGCCGCCTTCTTCCCGGCGACGGGCATCAATGGCCACGACCACGCACTGGCTGCCAAATTTATCGGCAGCTTCACTGATCAGCTGCGGATTGCGCACTGCTGCCGAATTGACTGAAATTTTGTCGGCCCCGGCCCGCAGCAGATCACGAAAATCATCGACCGTGCGAATGCCGCCGCCCACAGTCAATGGCACAAAAACATTTCTGGCTGTGTTGCGCACCACATCGATCATGGTACTGCGCCCTTCATGGGTGGCTGTGATATCCAGAAATGTGATCTCATCGGCCCCCTGACGGTCATAGTCAATGGCACACTGCACCGGGTCGCCCACTTCTTTGATCCCTACAAAGTTGACGCCTTTTACCACCTTGCCGTCCCGCACATCCAGGCAGGGAATAATTCGTTTGGCTAACATACCCCTGCACCTACCTTTCCCGACTGCCTGCAACAGCCACGGCCTCTGCCAGATCCAGACTGCCGCTGTAGATGGATTTTCCACAGATCACGCCATACAGATTCATCTGCTTGCACAAGGTAATATCCGCGATGGATTTCACACCGCCGCTGGCAATAATGTTGCAGCTGACAGCCTGGTTGATGGCATCCAGCTGTTCTCCGTTGACACCGGAGAGCATGCCGTCTTTGGAGATATCCGTATAAATGATAGTCTGCACGCCAACAGCTTCCATCATCTTAGCCATTTCAATGTAATGTACCTTGCTGGTATCCAGCCAGCCCTCGGTGGCCACCATACCCTGTTTGGCATCAATGCCCACCGCGATGCGATCGCCAAAATGCTGCACAGCCTCTTTCACCAATGCCGGATTTTTTACTGCCACAGAGCCTAAAATGACCCGCTCAATACCCTGCTGCAAATAATATTCAATGGTATCCATACTGCGAATACCGCCGCCTAATTCTACTTTCAGGCCCGACTCCGCCGCAACCCGGCAGAAAATTTCTGCATTGACTGGTTTTGCGTCTTTTGCGCCATCCAGATCCACCATGTGGATCCAGTCGGCTCCAGCCTGTTTAAAACTGTCCGCCGTATCATAAGGGCTGGCCGCCACCTGTTCCGCTGTGTCAAATTCGCCTTTGCGCAGACGCACACATTTGCCGTCTTTAATATCGATTGCCGGTAAAATAATCATGCTGTCACCAACTTTGCAAAATTTTTCAGAATCGCCATGCCTACCTGTCCGCTCTTTTCGGGATGAAACTGCGCACCATACACATGATCACGAAATACCAGTGCCGGAATTTTTTCGTTGTACATTGTGTAGCAGCTGATATAATCATCGCTGGTCTCCGCCCGATAAGAATGTACAAAATAAACATAATCGCCATTTTGTACATCGGCGCTGAGCGCACAGGGATGCAGCACCGTTAAATCGTTCCAGCCCATGTGGGGGATCTTCAACCCACCGCCATCAATGAGCTGCACACAACCGGGAATCAGCCCTAAGCCATCGGTTTCTCCAAACTCATAGCCCTTCTCAAACAGCATCTGCATGCCCAGGCAAATGCCCAGCAGCGGCTTTCCTGCTGCGACCTGATTTTTAATGGCCTCCGTAAAGCCACTGTCGTTCAGCATCGTCATAGCATCGCGAAAAGCGCCGACCCCAGGCAGAATAATCCCATCAGCCTGCGCCAGATCAGCCGGATCAGCTGTAATTTTATTCTCAATATGCAGATACTCCAGCGCATTTCTAACACTGAACAGATTACCTGCGCCGTAGTCTATAATATGAATCATACCAGCACCTCCATTATGCCAACACCCCTTTGGATGAAAGTACGCCGCCTTCCCGCAACTGTACGGCCTGCTGCAGCGCATGGGCTACCGCCTTGAAGATGGCCTCGATTTTATGATGGTCATTGCTGCCATATTCCAGCCGGATATGCAGCGTAATGCCGCTATTCATGGCAAAAGCGCGGAAAAATTCTTCTACCAGACAGCAGTCCAGCGCACCGACGTTAGGGTTGGTGAACGCAGCATCAAAGTGCAGATAAGGCCGCCCGCTGATATCCAGCGCGCAGAACGCCAGCGATTCATCCATAGGCACATAAAAGCTGCCAAAACGGGCAATCTGCTTTTTATCTACCACCTGGGCAAAGGCCTGTCCTAACACAATGCCCGCATCCTCCACGCTGTGGTGTCCGTCCACTTCCAGGTCGCCCTGCATTTCCAGACTGAGATCAAAACCGCCATGCACCGCAAAAGCCGTCAGCATATGGTCAAAAAAACCAATGCCGCTGCTGCCTGTAAAGATTCCAGTGCCATCAAGATTCAGCTTTAACTGAATCTGTGTTTCTTTTGTATTCCGCTTAATTTCTGTGCAGCGCATTATTTGGCTCCTTTCCAGTAGGCGCGCAGCGCTTCCAGTACCGCCGCATTTTCTGTTTCGCTGCCTGCGGCAATGCGCAGGTGATCCCCCATCAGGCGAATGGCAATGCCCTGCTGTCGCAGCGCCCGGAATGTGCCAGCGGCATCTTCTACTTCCATATATACAAAATTGGAGCGCGTATTCTGAATCGATTTGATTTTTGGCTCACTGCCGGCCATAGCCTGCAGCATACCAAACAGGTAATCGCGAGATTCCTTGATCTGCAGAATACATTCTTCGATATAAGCCGGGTGATCCAGCACAATGCTGCCTACCACCTGCGACATGGTATTCACATTATAAGGCGATTTCGCCGCTTTCAGCGCACGGATAATCGTAGGATTGGACACTGCAAAGCCCAAACGTACCGCCGCCAGCCCAAAAGCCTTCGATAAGGTTTTCAGCACCATCAGATTGGAGTAATTTTCTACATCCTGTAGAACAGATCCATCGGCAAAATCCATATAGGCTTCGTCCACTACCACCAGCACATCTTCCAGCTCCTGCACGATTTTCAGCACATCTTCTCTGGACTCCACCAGAGAGGACGGATTGCAGGGATTGGAGAAAATCAGCATTTGTATCTGTTTTTCTTTGGCCTGTGCGATCAGATCATCCACACCGATCTGCATGGCATCATTTTTTTCAAATACTTCTACCTGCATGCCCGCCAATTCGGCATAAACTTGATACATGGAAAAATCCGGTTTCACCACCATCAGCTTATCACCGGCATCGGCAAAGCAGGTAGTCAGCAAAAACAGCAGTTCATCCGAACCGTTGGCGGCTACCACCAACTCTGGAGATATCCCGAACAATCTGCCGAATTTCTGACACAATTCCACCGCATAAGGGTCTGGATAGCGGTTAAAATCAATGCGCGGTACCATCACGCTGATCTCATGGCGTATCTCATCGGGCAGGCTCAGAAAGCTTTCGTTAGCGTCCAACCGCACATCGTAATGCCCTGTGATAGGCTGATAGGGAT